>CBFGXV010000683.1:0-2242 GCA_965652755.1 uncultured Chryseosolibacter sp.
AGGGTAGAGCGTTCCGCGCCGGCACCCAGAGTAGAGCGCTCTTCGCCCGCGCCAAGTGTACAACGATCTGCCCCGAGCCCGTCACGCAGTGAATCAAGCCCTCACCGTTCCAGCAGCCGGGGTGACAACCCGAGGCCCGCGGAAAACAACAGAGGAAGACAATAGTCTTCCTCTTTTTTTTGTGCTTTGCGTTTAGTCAATTCTGATTCCGCTCAAACTTAACGTAAGTGAAGCATTCCGGAACGTGCGAGTCCCAGACCCCATGCGCGCTCCAGGCCCATCCTCCCGAATCTTTCGGTGGCGCAGGGGCCTTGTAAGTATTGAATCGGGAAAAATCCATGCGCCACACATCTCCATCCCGTGGCGGAAGCGATCTGCCTTCAGCTTTCATCAGGGATTCCAGGCCAGACCAGGGCAGGGCGAACTCCACAGTCCATCCTTTGTCGACATCTGTGTCATTGTTAAGCGTGCCATCGACATGTACCGCTTTCCGAAGACCGGGAAAGTCCCAGTTAAAAAATCCCGTGCGCCGGCCGCGGGGATGATCTTTAAATCCGACGCCATTGAAGGGCTTCGCCGCCGGCTGCGAGAGGTCAAATTCCGGGCGTGACGCATAGCCATAGCGTTGAAACGCTTCGTCCCAGAAAAACAGGACTTCATAGATCGTTGCGTACGCATTGATCTCAAGCTCATAGTACCCGTCGCGGCCTGCAATGAACAACTCAACATCATTGTCTGTATAGATAGGTGCATCGCGTTCCGTAAGCGTGGCGGTGACGTTCGGCTCCTCGATCCAGTAAGCAACGTAGAGATATTCATCATCCCATAAGACTGCCGCGCGGGTATCAAACAGCGTCGGAGTGCCATGAACGAGGTCAACGAAGCGCGACGAGCGCTGCGCGTTTTTCCACATGTCCTCGTCGAGCCTGCCGTCGACGTTCGGCGGTGTGGCGACAGAATGTGCGCTGTAGCGCGGAATATTTTTATCCTCGCATGGAATTGGGACGGTCGAGGCTCGATTAACAGGTATCCGTCGGCTGGGCTGATCCTCCCCTACGAAAGAAAAAAACGCGAGGATACTAATGGCAAGATATCGCACGAAGTCATGATTTATCTGTGAAGTTCTCCGCGTAAAGATCTTTGACCTGCCGAAGCATGCCCCTTTTGAGATTACGCTCGGAACTCTGCATCTGGTCAAATTCATCCATGAGCTTCCGGAGGTTTTCCTGCGCCGCGGTCTGTTTCTTAAGATCTAAAAGGAATTTACAGTACTCGAGACGGTGAAAGTAGTTTGTAAAAGACTTGTTCATGCTTTGGAATACCTTTTCCGAAGCATCACTCTTACCCGCCCGATAGAGGGCCCACGCATACACGACCCTTTCTTCGGAGTCTTTAAAATACCGCTCCCCTTCCAGCCTGTCTCCAATGGCTATGGCTTCCGCATAATTGCCATTCATAAAATGCGCATACAGTAATTTCATTTGTATGCCGGGGTCTTCCGACATAAATCCTGTAAGACAATCCGAATAAAGATCGACGGCCTCCTTGTATCGGCCCAGTTCTGCATAAGCGTCAGCCAGATTCACTTTGTTCGTCACATTGTCACTGAAACGCAACGCTTTCTCCAACTGGTCGATCCGGTAATTGCTGATGACGACCCCTTTAACATTCTCCGTAATGGCGGAGATCGTATCGCGATTATTGAAAGTGTGAACGAGGTAAACGATACAACCTATCAAAGGAAAAAGTAATATAAGCCAGTACCAGCGTTGCTCGGCATTATTCCTGTAGGCGTGATAGACGCAAAACATCTGGAGCAGGAAGATGGGAGTGTAAAGGCCGTACATAGGTAAGGTAAATCAGGACAAATTAAGGAAATAATCCGGGAGTTCCAGATGCATGCGCGCTTTTCATTGTACCGGTCTTAAAGCGGGGTAGCTGGGGAAAAATCCAGGATCTATTCCTGCCGGAGGCGCCATTCATTGTCAAAAAAACCAGCTTCTTTTATTCCGCTGGCACCCGACCTCAACTTCTCTGCAGAAAAGATCATATAATCGGGAAATCCGCTTCCGGCAGCGAAATACTGGTTTGCGTCTGCTGCGTGCAGCCCCGTCAATCCGGTGCCGGAGATCACCGCAACGGATGCGCTATTGCTATCCGGCCGCGGCCAGATGAAATATGCAGCAAGATCATCCCCGGTGATCGTGCGGGTTCCGAGGGAAATGCGGTCGCGCGTGACGCG
>CBFGXV010000684.1:0-2238 GCA_965652755.1 uncultured Chryseosolibacter sp.
ACGCCGCTGAATATCGCCATCTCCAAAGATGAAGGAAAGACATGGACGAATAATAAAGTTCTCGAGAGCGATCCAAAAGGCTCCTATTGCTACACGGCAATACATTTTACCGATGACGATGTCCTGCTCGGCTATTTCGATTGGGCAACCGTTGGTGTTACTGTTAAAAAAATCGATATGGATTGGGTTTATAATTAGCAGTTGAAGAATAAAAAAATCATCATGATCCACACAACAAAAATTAACCTATGAAGAATACTAAACGAGCCGCGACATTTTCCGCAAGTAACTCGGAAACATCACGCCGAAATTTCCTTAAGACCAGCATTCTGACTGCAATAGTCTTCCCCGCGACAATAGCCTGTGCGAAAGAGTCGTCGGCAAAATCCATAGCGGACGGGGACGCAAACGCCTGCATCGATTACGGCCGCTCATTCTTTTGCAATACAGCTGAATTCAATTCGGTGCGGATGTGGATTGAGAGCCGGACGATCATCACCGATACTAGGTCGGGAAAAAGCAATGTTTATTACCAGGGTGCATCCTGCAAGAGTGAGAACACGTTTGGCGAAACAGACCTGTTTTATAAAGACAACTACGATTTTCTTCCCATTTTCGGCGAAGGAAACGTTCTCGTCTTCCGGCGGCGTGTTAACAAACGCGGGGAAGAATATCAATCAATGAAGAAGATGGAGGAAATGTGGGGAGGTAATCCCGTGATCTATGCGCCGGCTGCAAAAGTTGTAACGGAACTCGATACCTTCGAAAAAATACGCGATGCAACGGCAGCCGGAACTCCCATCGTCACGCAGACAGAATTTCAAAATGAGTCAACAGGGCTCAGGGCACTGATTGAAGCTCCCTGCAAAACCATGAACATCAGCCATCCGAAAAAAATGTACCAGGTGGATACAGGGCCACTCGCTTTCCCAGACCTTTCAAAGAAATATGATCCTCAGATCAAGTGTCTGAGCCTGGCGTTTATCGCTTTCAACAAACCACATTTCGCGGACTTTGTAATAGAGGCTCCCACTGTCATTAAAGAAGGCGGTAAAGACGTCACCACCGTTTATCACTATTCCAAGCTGACTACCGTGACAGTGAAGAACCGGATCTTTGCCCTGGGCTAGGTATTAAGGATCTCAGCCTCTATGAAGCAAATCAGTTTTTCCAGGAGAACATTTTTTCACAGGTCTTTTGGACTGGTAACCATCCCGTTGGGGTTGATGTCGGCAGATCGTAAAATATCTACACAGTCCGACACCTCGCGCCTCCAGGATGTTCCCGATAAGGCCAGGATTTCAGATCTGCTGAAAGAAAGAAAGAATCCATTGATCTGGGTGTTCACCGGCGACAGCATTACGCATGGCGCCAAGCATACGCATGGTTTCCGGTCCTATCCCGAAGTTTTTGCCGAACGTATCAGATGGGAGCTTGGAAGGGTAAGAGATGTCATTATAAACACGGGGATAAGTGGAAATACGACGCAAACCATCCTGGGTGATTTCGACTGGCGGGTAAAACAATTTAAACCGGATGTTGTGTCGTTAATGATTGGCACCAATGATTGCGCAAAAGGCCGGGTTGCTATTGGGGAGTTCGGGAAGAATCTGTCTTCCTTGATAAGACAGTTCCGGGATATCGCGGCAATACCTGTGCTCCACACGCCCAATATCATTATCACTGAAAAAGATCCTTCGAGATCGAGGCTATCGGAATACGTTTCAGTTACCCGCGACGTTGCCACAAAGGAAAGCGTCATCCTTGTTGATAATTACCAGCACTGGCAAGATACCATGCAATCGGATTCCGGCGGAAAAGTTTACCGGGATTGGTTGAATGATCCATTGCATCCGGATGGCGAAGGGCATTTGGAAATAGCCAGGCTGATGTTCCGCGAACTGTCCATCTTCGACCCTGGTGCTTCGACATGCGGCGCGCCCTATTATGAAGGAGAACATTAAAACACACGGTGAATATGTTCCAGTTGAATGATAAGATAGCAATTGTTACCGGCGGTGCAGGCCTGTACGGAAAGTCAATTTCTCAGGCGCTGGCACAGGCGGGAGCGCACGTGATCATCGCTTCCCGTGACAGCGCTAAATGCGACACCTACGCCCGCGAGCTGCAGAAAAATAAATGGAGCGCACAAGGAATGTTCCTTGATATGGCTGATGAAAAATCCATTGCTGAGTTTTCATCCCAAATTTTAGAACAACATGGTCGCGTCGATATCCT
>CBFGXV010000685.1:0-2235 GCA_965652755.1 uncultured Chryseosolibacter sp.
GCCGGAATTAAACCGGTCGAGAAGGCCCTCAATGTATTCTTTATCCATTTTCATAAGTGCTTTTCCAGCTTTCTATAAACTTCTTTCAGTTCCTGAAGAGCCCTGAATACCTTTACCTTGACGGCTCCCTCACTGCATCCGAGTATCTCGCCGATCTCGCGGTATTTTTTGTCGTGGTACTTGCTGAGCAGGATGATCTCCCTTTTTTCTTCAGACAACTTCTCGAGCGCCATCGAGAGAAGCTTCAGCTCTTCGTCCTGCTGAAATTCCGTCTGCCTGTTTTCGTTGCTGCTCAACCGGTCCTGCCACTGATCGAGGTCATCCTTGCCCTTCCATTTGATCTTCCGGAAGTGATCGTGATTCACGTTGCGCGCGATATGAAACATCCAGGTCTTAAAATCGCCCTCTCCGCGGAAGAGGTACCGGTATTTCAGGATCCGCATAAAAACATTTTGCACCAGGTCTTCACATAGGTCAGCGTCCCTGTTCATCCCGTAGAAAAAGCCGAACAATGGCTTTTTATAGCGTTCGAACAATAGTCCAAGCTTGGCGAGATCGCCGTCCTTAACCTTGATCATCAAGGCGTTATCTTCCAGAGAATTCAATTCGGATGCAAAGGTTTTCAAGAGGGGAAACTTCGGGTATCTATAAAGGTTACAAAAAAATCCCGTATTTGTCGGCTGCAAGAACCCAGCCACACGGTTGCTCTCCCGCGCGTATGTTTTCAAACCTATTCCTATATTTCATGAATGAAGCACCTGTTAAGAATCTTCCTGCTGTCGCTGGCAATGTCATGCGACAGGATCCCAGAGCGACGGCTGGTTTGGTCGGATGAATTTGAGACCCCTGGTCAGCCGGATTCCGCAAAATGGAACTATGACATCGGAGATGGTTGCCCCGATAATTGCGGATGGGGAAACAATGAACTTCAGTATTACACCAGGGATTCCTCCAATGTCCGGGTGAAAGACGGAATGCTGATTATTGAAGCGCGCATGGATTCTCTCGGCGGTAAGGCATTCACTTCAACAAAGATTGTCTCGCGGGGCAAGGGAGATTGGCTCTATGGAAGATTTGAAGTTCGGGCCAGGCTTCCGCAGGGAAAGGGAACATGGCCGGCGATCTGGATGCTGCCGACGGACTGGAAATACGGGGGATGGCCCGCAAGCGGAGAGATCGACATTATGGAGCACGTCGGATATGATCCCGGTGTCATCCACGGAACGATACACACCGAAGCCTATAATCACATCAAACAAACACAAAAGGAGGGAAAAATTACTGTCCCGACTGCACAGGATGAATTCCACGTGTATGCGGTTGACTGGAGTGAAGACAGAATGGACTTTTTCGTAGACGACGAGCGCTACCACACCATCTTGCGCGAGCCAGGAGATGATTATAAAGGCTGGCCGTTTGATCAGCGGTTCTATCTTATTATGAACATTGCCGTCGGCGGCAACTGGGGCGGCGCACAAGGTGTCGATCCCGGGATCTGGCCGCAGCGAATGGAAGTAGACTATGTAAGAGTATTTGACAATAAGTGATCGTCAGCAATATCACGAAAGGCCTTCCACAGTATAACAGATGCTCACAAAAAACAAAAAGAACGCCTTAAGCGTCCTTTTGTTTGATATTCTATTCGGGGTGCCGGCAATTACAAGCTTCCCAGCTCCTGAAGTTTGTTGCGTTCGTTCTGCAGCTCGCGCGACAATTTGGTTTGTTTGTCCATTGCGCGACGCTTGTACTCCTCATATTCGGCGCTGATAGAATTCATCAGCTCAATTTTTTCTGTAAGGTTCTTGCGCATCATTTTCATCGTGTAATAGATAACGGCAATCACGAGACCGAGGATCAGCAATACGACACCGACCATTCCGGCGAAAAAGCCCTTGTCAAAATCGATTCCGAGTACTGAAATGTGCGTACTCGCATAAAGGACGTCCTGCATACCTTCTTCCTTTGCTTTCAGGGCAGCTTTATTGGAATCTAATTCCTTGTTGAGGTTACCGATGTCAGCGCGTGCCGCACGAATTGCTGCTTGCTTCTGATCCAGTGAGTCTTGAATGATCCGCCACATGCCATCGAGAATTGTTTCTCTGATAACCTTGTATTCCTGGTAGTTCTGAGACTTGTTCTTCATAACCAGGTAGCGTTCGCGCAGCGTCTGATTATCTCTCTCCAATGCATCGCTAGCAGTTTGTGCAGAGACTCCCACACCGGCCAACACGCAAA
>CBFGXV010000686.1:0-2231 GCA_965652755.1 uncultured Chryseosolibacter sp.
TGCGGCATGCACCGCCACTTCACCGATGGTTGCTCCATCCTTATGTTTGGCGGCGGGATCAAGCAAGGTTACGCCTATGGAAAGACCGCTGACGAGCGGCCGTGCAAAACTATTGATAAGCCTATCAAGATAGATCAGATCCACCAGACAATATATCATGCGCTTGGAATTGCCGAGGATACAAATTACGTGATAGAGAAAAGACCTTTCTACACAACCCCTGACGGAAAAGGTCTTGCGGAAATGGATTTGTTTGCATGAGTGGCGATGTGCCCAGCGATGTTTGAGACGGACGCGCGTTGGCATCGCAGGCACATAAAAATATTAATCCCTGTCACAACCGTGAGAGGTATCACAAATGCGTGTGGTTCGTTAACAGGTAGATAATATGTCAAAGGAGTTTTATTATTTCATATTCGCCCTTGCAGGATTTTTACTGAACTGTTTGCAATCATGCGATACGCGTAGCCACAACGTTGCTTACGATGATGATGTGCCTGATTCGATAAGCTACAACTTTAACATACGTCCGATCCTTTCCGACAAATGTTTTATCTGCCACGGCCCGGACGCTAATAAACGGCAAGCCGGGCTTCGGCTCGACATCGCGGACAGCGCCTACAAAGCCCTGGATGATAATCCCATGGCCCATGCAATTGTGCCGGGAGATCCATTCAGTTCCGAAATGTATCTGCGCATCAGTTCTGAAGATTCGACTTTCCGGATGCCTCCCGCCAGCTCAAATCTCTCGCTGTCGGAACGCGAAATTAAACTTATCCGCAAGTGGATCGAACAGGGAGCGGCGTACGAACCTCACTGGGCGTTCGTTGCCCCGCTGAAGCCGGCTGTCCCACAAGTAAGTAATGATGAGTGGCCACGTAATGAGATAGACCACTTTGTGCTTCAAAAGCTGGAAGAGAAGGATCTCGAACCGGCAGATGAAGCGGACCGTGAGCGGCTGTTGAAGCGCGTCTGTCTCGACATCACGGGGCTTCCGCCTTCGCTTGAGATGATGGACCGTTTTCTCGAAGACACCAGTGCTCATGCTTACGAAAAGGTGGTAGATCAGTTGCTCGCCAGCCCCGCTTATGGTGAAAAGATGGCGATTCACTGGATGGATGTCGCGCGCTTCGCTGATTCACATGGTTTCCAGGACGACAGTTACCGCAGTCAATGGCCATGGAGAGACTGGGTCATTCATGCCTTCAATAAAAATTTGTCGTACAAGGATTTTATCACGTGGCAACTTGCCGGTGATCTGATACCCAATGCGACAAAAGAACAGATACTCGCGACTGGATTCAATCGCAACCATAAGATCACGGAGGAAGGCGGGATCATCGATGAGGAGTACCGGTCGATGTATGTCACAGACCGTACGGACCTCTTCGGCAAGGGCCTGCTGGGCGTGACCATTGAATGCGCGCATTGCCACGATCACAAGTATGATCCCTTCTCCCAAAAAGAATATTATCAGGTTTACGCCTTCTTTAACAATATCAAAGAGGTGGGAATTGAATCTGTTGTGGGCGGACCTGAGACTTATGCGAAGAAACCCTTGATGGAGATTACGGACGATGACCTGAAGGGAATCCTGAGTTTTGTAAACAAGGCTGATACCAACCAGCTGATTGTTTCGGTGATGGGGGAGTTGGACAGTATTCGTCCTACGAACGTACTCATCCGCGGCATGTACGATGCGCCAGGGGAGGAGGTCATTCCGGCGACACCGGAGTCGATCCTAACCTTTACACCGGAATATCCCAAGAACCGTCTTGGATTGGCCCAATGGTTATTCGACGAAAAAAATCCACTTACGTCACGCGTGTTCGTCAATCGAATGTGGCAGGAAATTTTCGGTAGAGGAATAGTAAAGACCTCTGGCGATTTTGGAATGCAGGGTGAACTTCCATCTCATCCCGCGTTGCTTGATTGGCTTGCTGTCGACTTCAGGGAAAGCGGTTGGGATATCAAGGGTCTCGTGAAGAAAATGGTAATGTCGTCCACTTACAGGCAGTCAGCCATCGCGAACAAGAATTTGATGCAGCGTGATCCGGAGAATGTTTTGCTCGCAAGGGGACCTCGTCATCGCGTAAATGCCGAATTGGTACGTGACATGGTAATGGCATCAAGTGGCCTGCTCGTTGAAAAAATAGGTGGGCCGAGTGTGAAGCCATATCAGCCCGAAGGCCTATGGGAGGGCGCGACTTCAGGCCGTGGTATTTTATCAG
>CBFGXV010000687.1:0-2228 GCA_965652755.1 uncultured Chryseosolibacter sp.
ATACTAGACTCCCATACAAAACTGACCGATCAACATTTTCACTTTTTACTCGAACAATTACATCCCGATAAACATGCGCCTCTCCGTCAGCAAGCCGCGTATGTGTTAACACAAGCCGACCTAACAGAACAGCAGCTCCTGAAAATAGGGACGGATTATTTGCCAAAGGCTGACGCGTTCATTTTTCCGCGCCTGGTTCCCGCATTCGAAGGTGGGACAAACAGCGACGTTGGAAGTACCCTCGCCACCACGCTCATGCGCTCTGCCAGCCTGGACAGCTTTGATGAAGAAAATATTACGAAGATCTTTTCAACCTATCCCGCGGAAGTGCAGCCAGTAGTGAAAGAGTTGGTGGATAAGCTGCGGTATGTAAAGGGCAAAAGAGTAGAACGCCTTCATGCGATGGAAAGCCAGATACCAAATGGCAATCTGGAAAATGGCAGGAAACTTTTTTTCGGCAAAGCAGCATGCTTCACTTGCCATTCATTAGGTGCGGAGGGTGGGGATCTGGGTCCGGACCTTACTTCAATCCAGCGAGACAGATCGGCACACGACCTTCTGGAGGCCATTGTCTTTCCCAGCGTTACTTTTGTACGCGAATACGAGAGCTATCGCGTTAAGACGAAAGATTCCGAGCACATCGGGATTATCCGGCAGCAGAGTTCCGAGTGGATCATGCTACGCACCTCACCGCAGACTACTGTGCGGATCCCCCGGGATGAGATATTGTCTTTGGAGCCTTCAGACGTATCGCTGATGCCCCCGGGCCTCGACCAGTTACTTACTGGTCAGGAGATGTCTGACCTTATGACTTTTCTTATTGGACAGGAGCAGGATCCCGAAAGGGATGAAAAACTTTTACGATAACGACTTAGCGCTGGATTGAATCCGCCAGCATGATTCAGACCTCTACATGCTTTGTAACCTCGAAAAAAAAATTTAAGAAATATATGGAACGGCGCACCTTTGTTAAGAATGCATTGCTAACCGGAGCGGCTTCACTTACCGGCCTGACCACCTTTAACACCCTGGCGGATAACAGAGCCTCGCAGGGGGGCGGGAAATTTAATATGAAATTCTCTCCCGAGTTCGGTATCTTTTCCGAGCTGGCAGGTAAGGACTACGTTGATCAGATCAAATGGGGATACGACCAGGGATTTCGTGCATGGGAAAACACATCACTCAAAAACAGATCCGTTGAGGATCAGGAGCGGATCAGTAAAACCCTGCAACAGCTCGGAATGGAATTTGGACAGTTTGTCGGTACGTTGACTTTTAAGGATGTAACCTTTGCCGGACGTGATACTGAAATGCGTGATCAGGTATTGAAGGATGTTCGCGCATCAGTTGATATAGCCAAACGTATGAACACGAAGTTTATCCACAATGTGCTGGGCATGTCTGATCCAAAGCTTCCATGGGATTTTCAGATGGCGAATGCGATTGAATTACTAAAACGGGTCGCCGATATTTACGAACCTCACGGAATGGTAATGGTCATGGAATCGATGAACCATAAGATCGACCATCCAGGTATGTTCCTGCACACAATTCCTCAAGCATACGCGCTTGCCAAAGCCGTTGGTCGTCCGAGCGTGAAGATCTTGTTTGATTTCTATCATGTGCAGATCCAGGAAGGGAATGTCCTGCCGACGCTGGACTATGCGTGGGACGAGGTAGCGTACATACAAATGGGCGATACGCCGGGGCGCAAGGAGCCTGGGTCAGGAGAAATTAATTTCTCCAATGTACTTCAGCATGTGCATAACAAGGGCTATCGTGGGTTCGTCGGTATGGAACATGGACTCAGTAAGCCAGGAAAGGACGGCGCTTTGAAAGTGCTCAATGCATACAGGGCTGTCGATCCGAAATGATTGGCACAAATAGATAGTTAGTCACCTCAGACAAACTTTTCCCGGAATTGCAGATTAAACATGCCGTACAACAGGCAAAGCACGCTAAGGACCATGAGGTAGATCCTGTTTTTGTAGATGATCGTGAGCCAGATAAACTCGCTCATCTCCCTTGGTTCCGAGAAGGGATTAAGGAATACGTTATAAACGCTGTATTCGAGAGGCTCCGCAAAGACAAAAAAGATGAAGGCCACAATCACGATCATGATCGCGGTTCCATTTCCGTTCTTGATAAGTGTGGATAACATAAAGGCCAGGGAAGAAAGGAAGGTGACCGGAAAGAGCACCTGGCCGATCATCGGCAGGATGCTGAAG
>CBFGXV010000688.1:0-2216 GCA_965652755.1 uncultured Chryseosolibacter sp.
TATCTTTTTCAAGCGAGCCGCTGAATTCCCTTGTCATGCCGGACGTTGCCAGAGCTTTTGAAACCAAACGTTCAGAAGTCATGCATTACACTTTGGATGGCGTGGCCCTGGAGGTGTTTGTTGAGCTGATCCAGCCGGCGATATCGCTGATGATCTTCGGCGGGGGCTTCGACGCACGACCCGTCAGCAGCCTCGCGAAATCACTGGGATGGGAAGTTACCGTGACAGATGAATGCGTTGCGCACATTGCTCCCTTGTTTTTCCCGACAGCAGACAAACTATCGCTTTGTCATCGCGATTTTGTTGACCGGGATTTTCAGATTACTCCGTTCACCGCGTGTGTGTTGATGTCGCACAATTACGAATATGACCGCGATGTTCTCAGGAAGTTGTTGAAATCCCCGTCGCCTTACATCGGCATCCTGGGTCCGCGGAAACGTTTCGACAAAATGCTGGCCGAGTATACCAAAGAGGGCATTCAAATGTCGGGCGATGATCTTCACCGGATACATTCGCCCATCGGCCTCGACATCGGTGCTGAGGCCCCGGATGAGATTGCGCTGAGCATTGTCGCTGAAATCCAGGGCAAGTTCGCCAGCAGGTCCGGAGGATTTTTAAAATACCGCAATGCGCCAATTCATCAGCGCGATGCAAATAGCGACCAGGTCTTCAAACAGGTGTACCTTCATGGAGGGACAAGCACAAAGACCATCAGCCATTAACAAGTTGATCTTATGATTGGAGTAATTGTTCTCGCTGCAGGGAATTCCACCCGTATGGGTGCATCCAAACAATTGCTCGATGTTAAGGGTGACAAGCTCTTGAGGCGCACCGTGCGAACTATTCTGAAGGCAGAGATCGACGCGGTTGTGGTAGTCCTTGGCGCTGGCGAACACGATCACAGAAGAGTCCTTGAGGATCTTGATGTGTCGATTGTCTCCAACAAGCACTGGGCAACGGGGATGGGAAGTTCAATAAAGCGGGGACTTGCGCATCTCCGACGAAATCATTCCGATCTTACCGCTGCTATTATTTCTGTCTGTGATCAACCGCTGCTGAATGCAGACATTATTTCCGGTCTGATCTCCGGATATCGGCAACACAAAAAACCAGTCATCGCATCGGGTTACGCGGAGGTGCCTGCCGTACCAGTTCTTTTCGATAGATCTTTCTTTGATAAATTAGACGCACTTCCCGACAATCAGGGTGCAAAAAAGATCATACTTCAAAACCCGGCCGATGTTCATACGATCCCTTTTGCCGGTGGTGAGGTTGATCTTGATACCATGGAAGACTATAACGCTTTCCTCGCTCGGGAGTATTCAGAGTAATGTGGATACTGATCCATGGTCAGGAAGTCCGCGCCGACGGCTAAAAAAAAAAACTATCCGGTTTCCCGGATGGCTTCTGATCTCTAAAATCAAATTCGTAGTTATACTTTGATCTCCACATCTACCCCGCTGGGCAGCTCAAGTTTCATCAGGGCATCCACAGTTTTGGCGCTGTTGCTGTAAATATCAACAAGACGCTTGTATGTGCAAAGCTGAAACTGCTCACGCGATTTCTTGTTTACGTGTGGCGAACGAAGCACAGTAAATTTTTCTTTCTCAGTTGGCAATGGAATAGGTCCACTGACAACGGCTCCGGTAGCTTTCACGGCCCTTACTATCTTCTCGGAAGATTTATCCACCAGGTTGTGGTCGTAAGACTTTAGTTTAATTCTGATCTTTTGATTCATATTATCGCGTTGAGGAAATCGTCTAATTCCTTTGTTTAATTATTAATCTTTATCTGGCCATCGCTGTGCCCTTCACATCTTCAATCACTTTCTCAGCAAGGTTCCTTGGAACTGGTGCATAGTGAGAGAATGTCAGTGAAGCAGATGCGCGGCCTGAGGTGATCGTACGCAGGTCAGTCACGTAACCAAACAATTCCGACAGAGGTACATCGGCTTTGATAACCTGAGCACCTGCTCTGGTATCCATTCCTTTGAGAGCGCCTCTTCTTCTGTTCAAGTCACCTGTTACCGAACCAGTGTATTCGTCGGGGCAGAGAACTTCTACAGACATGATCGGCTCGAGCAGCTGGGGAGCCGCCTTCGCTGCTGCCTCCTTGAATCCAAGGCGTGCGGCAAGTTCGAATGACAATGCATCCGAGTCAACATCGTGGTAAGATCCGTGGAACAGTCTTACTTTCATTGAGTCGATCGGATAGCC
>CBFGXV010000689.1:0-2211 GCA_965652755.1 uncultured Chryseosolibacter sp.
CGACGTGAGGAGGCTCTAACTGAAACGTTTCAAAATGAAATAGTGAGCCTTCTCGCGTTGGCTGCGACGCAAATCGGAAAATCTGTGTTCATCCGCGTTCATCCGTGCTTAATTTCCTCCTGTGATTCGCAACATCATTTTCATAGAGATAAGAATTGTTAAGTCAACACACCAAAATTGCAAATGATACTTTAAAAACACAAGTTAACTACCTGAATGAAAGGTACTTATATTTTTTTGATACGCTTCATGCACAATGCTTTCAAGCCCGTTGTTCTTTGATTTTCAGTGCTTAGGGCGCTGTCGGAAAAAACCTTTTGATACGCATGACTTTTCGCGCAAACGGTTACGGATTCCGATGAAAAAACATAGTGGGGCGTGCCGAAGGGCGTAGATCAGGCTACGGTGTGATGAAGCAGGATTGAATCCCAGCCATCGTGCGGATGCATTCCGCTCTTTTGCTTTTCCTTAATAGCCTTCCTGATCTTAGAGCTGTATGACCAGCAGGTGCTCTGCCGGATGTTTAGAATGGCTGAAAGTTTATGCGAGCTTATATTTCCCTTCGACGCGTAGACGAGGAAGATCATGTAAAAAGCCTTATTTATGGGTAAACGTGTATTCTGTAATAATGTGTATGCGGTAACCGATTCATCGTAGCCGCATCGCGTACAACGTCTGCTATACGGGCTCCTTCCCTCGCTGTAATTGTCATGCGAGCACCTGGGACAGGCATATTCACCTTGCCATTTGATCTCCGCAAGAAATTTCAGGCAGCTTTCGTCATCGGGATACATCAGGCTGAACTCCTCGAAGTCAACATCTCTGGAAAGAATTCGCGCTTCGGTCACTACTTCTACGTCGTGTTTGAGCTGCAGATTATCCTGTGACAGCAATGCGTTCATGGCAACGATCTCTTCCGCCTGACGGGCCAGCTGCTGGTTCGCTTCCGCCAGCTGTCGGTTCTGTTGTTCGATAAAGTTCGACTTGTCCACGAGCTCGCGCGTCTTCACCGCTACCTGCTGCTCGAGTTGCTGATTAATGGAATCCTTCAACTCCTGATTGACGTGAAGTTGCTCGATGATTTTTTCCTGCGCCTTTTCCTTTTCGATACGCATGACGCGGATCTTATCGCTGTTGGCAAAAGACAGGAACATCATCTCCATGATGAAACCGAACCCCAGACTGTAATGCGTGAGACCGCCCAGAGGAAGCCAGTTAAGGTCGATGTACTGGATGAGCTTTATGAGTATTCCAAGGAACAGGAACGAATATCCGACCACCATAAAACGCGCCGGGCGGTACCCTTTCAGGAGGCAATAGATGCCCGCATAAAACGCGGCTGCGAAAGGAACCACTTCGATAAAACGGAAACGGAACCACTCCTCGGCAACGGTAAGACTAAGCGCAAGAAAAACGGTCCGGAAGACAAAAGCGCCGATGAGCACTTTCAGAAGTTTGGGATATTGCCGCCGCAGATTCAGTATCGATGATGCAAAAAGCAACGCAAATGTCGACGCCAGGTAAAGCATGAAGCCCACAGCATACTGATTCCATTCGACAGCGTCGGGCCATAGATACTGGAAGGCAATACCGTCGGCGCTCATCTCGTAAAGTCCGACGCTGAGCAGATAAAGGATATAGTATATATAGTGTTTTTCCCTTACCGCCGCGAACATCAGGAGATTGTAAAAACAAAACACGAGTATCATCCCGTAAAAGATCCCGAAGAAAAAATATTCGTCGAGCGCGTAATTCACGAAGTACTCGGCGGTGCGCAGAACAAGCAGGATGTTGGCTTGTTGGTGAGATTCGACCTTGAAGTAATAGGTATGGATACCATGATAATCTTCCGGCAGCTTGACAAAAAAATTCTTGTGCCGGATCGGTCGCAAGGCGAACGCGCGATCATCACCAAACGACTCCCGGATGAAATCATTTCCTCCGGCGGGGGTATAGAAATCTACGCGATCGATGGTCTGGTCAAAGAATTCTATCTGCCATTCATGTTTGCTCGCGCTATCGTGTTGCACGCTGATTCGATACCAGTAGGCGGAGCTTCTGTTGTAGTTCTCGGGGCTGAAAGTGCGACTCGCTTTAAATTTCTCTGAGAATTCTCTCCGGCTCACATCTGCTATGGTCAGCGACCTGGCAGGGTCCTCGAGAAATTCGATCTCCTGGAAGGAAAGAATATACTGGGGAACGCTATCGCGA
>CBFGXV010000690.1:0-2211 GCA_965652755.1 uncultured Chryseosolibacter sp.
CAAAGAGCTGACCTTTGCGCACGATCACTTGTCCGCGTATGCCATCCCATTTTCTCTCGGCAATCCACTCCGAAGGATCACCCAGCTCGCCGACCGGATTATCGAGGGCATATGCCAGATAAAAAGGATACGGCCGCGATATGTCAGCTTCGTCGGTAGTATATACGAGCTCTTCGAAGACGTTGATGTCCGGCGACCAGTTTCCCATGAGCCGGTGCGCGACGGTGCTTTCCTTCACGTTGGCGTATTTCGCGAGCGCCTTGACCATCAGTTGCTGACTCACGCCTATGCGAAAACTTCCCGTGAGCAACTTGTTAAAGACAAATCGCTCTGACTCATTTAACCGCTGCCATGCCCAGACAATCTGCTGTTTCTTGTCTTCGACCTCGCGGTTCTCAAGCTCTTTGATAAAATCCATCCAGTACGTCAGCGAAAAATCCGTGGGCTCATAATCGGATGGAAGCACCAGGGTGATTGTTTCAGCCAGGTCTCCGACGATGTGATAAGATTCATCGAACAGCCAGGACGGCAACTTCGACAGCTCGTTTGCCCATTGCGCGAGATAGCTCGCGTTCACGGTGCGCTTCGGTCGCCTGTGCGACAAAAGAGCGACTGCCCACAACTTGTCCTGGTCCGCGGCTTTTTCAAAATATTCAACCAGGGCTTTGATCTTTCCAAGGGTCTTGGTGGTCTGGTCCAGCTCAGTGAATAATTGTGTGAAGTGTTTCATTGCTGCCGTCGCCGGTGGCTTTGTCTTGTGCAAACAGACATTGCAAAAAAAACAGGCCAGACCACTGTTTACCCAGCATCCCTGCCGTACAAGATCCTTTCGCCCGGGAAGCAGATCAGATCAGAAAACTGATGTCCGCATCCGGCCTGAGGTCCATTACAGGATCTCCGGCTGCGTATAGCTTGGCCGTTCCATCACCGCCAATTCTCATTTTATCACCATCACGCCGGATAAACATTCCTTCGGGAAGGCCAATAACTCTGGCTGACGGATTCAACAGAAGGAATTCCTGCAGCCTTTCTTTCCTGGTTTCGCCTCCCTGATTCTCAAACTTCAGCTCGTGATAATGGGGATTGATCTGGAACGGAACAAGGTTCAACGCTTCAAACGATGGTGGCATGACGACCGGCATGTCATTGGTGGTTTTCAAGGTCGGACAGGCGAGATTCGCGCCGGCGCTCCATCCAATGTATGGCGTATTTCCGCCGACTTTTGCACGAACAATTCCCATCAGGTCAAATTCGTGCATTCGGTTGACGAGCGCGAAAGTGTTACCCCCTCCTACCACAATCGCCTGCGCATTATTTATCAAAGCCTTCTTGTCCTTCTCGCGATGGACTGATCTCAGTTTATAGCCGATACCATCAAAAGCTTTCTCTACGGCGTCCTCATAGGCATCAAACGAAATTGTTACTGCTGCAAACGGGATGAAGACGACCTCCCGTACAACGTCACCCAGGAACGCCTTAACGTGTGGTTTCGGCCAGGTAAAGAAACTGGTTCCAGGCATCGTCGAATTACTCAGCAACAACAACTTACTCATACCGCAATCGTATGCACAATTTTAAAACAAAATTCATTTAGTTATTCGGCCGAAACGTATAGATTTGTGCCGAAACAATAAGGATCATGTTTGAACAATACATAGGAGACGGAGCCAGCACATTTATCACCATCATTGCGGTGTTGATTGGATTCGCAACAGCATTGGGTTATCTCGACTTTTTAAAGACCAAGAACGAACATAAGAAGGATCATTGATCTTTTACGCTTACGACTTTAACAAAAGCCACGTAATGCGTGGCTTTTTTGTTTTGTAGGCGGTAAGAATTTTTGAATGTATGAACGCGGTCAGAATGGGGACTGGTATTTGGGCTCCCATGCGTCCATCTTTGTGGTCTTGTAGTGATCGCCACCTATGAATTCAGCGATCTTGTGAAATTCGGGAGCCTGGCGAAATCCTTGCAGGATATGTACAATAGCAAAATCCTCGTTGAGGAAAACGACTGACGGATAGCTTAATTGATTGTTGAGAAGCGCCGCGGCGAGCTGATGTGTTCCCCGTCCTCCGTGCTCGATGAACTTGAAAGTCGTACCGTTGTAAACCACATCTTCGCGCTGTTCGGCGTTGAACTTCACCGGATAATATTTCTCATTCAAAAGTTTGGCTACCTCAGGCTCGCTGAATGTTTTTTTGTCCA
>CBFGXV010000691.1:0-2210 GCA_965652755.1 uncultured Chryseosolibacter sp.
GGGATCCAACGTGGTAACCAGCGTATTGTAATTGAAGATATAACCACCTCCAAAGCCGAAGTTGTTTCCAAACTGATAGGCACTAATCCTGTCGTTTCCGAGTTGCCCCCATGATCCGCGGAGTTTCAGGCGATCGATAAACGTTGACCCCTGCATAAATGCCTCTTCAGACAATACCCATCCGGCAGAGAACCCAGGGAAAAATCCCCAGCGGGCATTTTCCGGAAAGATGTAGGAGGCATCCATACGCCAAACCATTTCAAGCAGGTACTTTTCAGCAAAGCCATAGTTAATACGGCCAAAGTAATTCAGACGGGTATTGTTATACAGTCTGCTCCGGTCAGGATTGTCAGCGTTTGTACTGGCGTTCCTGTTACCCGCGAAGAGTTCGTCGACAGCCGTTGAAATGTACCCATTCCTGAAAGCTGAGAAGTGCGACCCCTTCAAGGTCTGCTTTTCAACTCCAGTCATAAATGTGATAGCATGCTGATCGAAATTCTTGCTGTAATTGATGTACGCGTTCGTGGTCTGGCCTGAAGTCCTCTCGAGTTCCTCAACCAGTTCAGGGGCATTTAATCCTCTTTGAGAGCGCTGAAGGGCGGGTTCTCCATCAACATAGGTGGCGTAATCCCATGTGTATAAAAACCAGGGTGTCCTGAATCGCTTGACAGGACGGAACGACTCGTCAAAAGCTGCGTTCAAAACAACATTCAATCCCTTTACCCATGGAATATCGATTTGTCCACGAAGGTTGCTGTTGAAAACATAGTTATTATCGTTTACATAACCTGTCGCAGGTGTACTGATGACCACTGGATTATCTCCGTTCTCAATATCAGGTCCTGGCATTCCGTTGGGCCAGTAGGCAGGCAAGTTTGGCTTGCCCCGGATCAGCATACGGAATATCGTACCTGCTCCGCGGGTAGGATACACCCTGTTTTCTTGCCGGCCAGCAAGATCCAGGGATATCTTCAGCCAGTCTGTAACCTTTGCATCGATATTTGAGCGGAAATTATATTGCTTATATTTTGTTCCGCTGTTTTTATAGACACCGTCTTCAAACAGTTTTCCGAGTGAAACGTAGTAAGTAACGCCATCATTAGTACCTCCTGACAATGACAATGTCGCCATGTCTTGCAACGAAACAGGTTTGATGACTGCGTCATACCAATCGGTATTCGGGTGCGTCCACGGACTTGAACCGTCTCTGTACTTTTGGATATCCTCTGCAGAATATCGTGGGGCATTTCCCCTGTACTCATCTATTTCGTTCAGCATGGTTGCGTACGTAGCAGCGTCTGTAACCTCAGGCAAACGTGTTGGCGTGTTGAAACCGTAATTGTAGTTGAAACCAATCTGAGGCTTGCCGCTCTTACCCCTTTTAGTGGTAACGAGGATTACACCATTGGCCGCCTGGGCTCCGTAAATTGCAGCGGATCCGTCTTTCAATACCGTGATGCTTTCTATATCAGCGGGATTCAAACGTTCGAGTCCGCCACTGCGGTTTGCGATTCCGTCGATAACGATCAGAGCGCTGTTATTACCCGTTGTGTTGGTACCGCGAATGCGAATCTGCGAGCCATCGTATCCGGGTTCGCCCGATCTGTTAATAAAGACCGTTCCGGGAAGGCGTCCAACAAGGGCATTAGAAAGGTTGGTCACAGGTGCTCTCTGAATTTCATCGCTTTTCACCGAAGTTACAGCTCCTGTGATTGTGGCTTTTTTCTTTTCGCCATAACCTACTACCACAACTTCCTGAAGTGTTTGTGTATCAGGAGCGAGGCTGACTTCAATTGACGAACGTCCGCCAACAGCGACTTCCTGTGTCGTATAACCGATGAAAGAGAATACAAGGACAGCATCCTGATTGCTGACCATCAGGGAGTATCTCCCGTCAACATCAGTAGCCGTACCGTTGGTCGTGCCTTTCTCGATCACGTTCACACCTGGGACAGGAGCGCCGGTGTCATCGTTGACAATACCGGAAACCTGAACGCCCTGAAATGATGCGGGAGCTACAAGCGATTCTTCGAGCGGCGCAGGCGTTTCGGTGAGGATGATCTGTTTTCCCACAACTTCGTAAATGACCGATTCGTCAAATACGCGTGCGAGGATCTCCTCAAGTCTCTCATCGGAAACTTTTAGTGTCACATTTCGTATATTCTTGATCAGCCGGGGCCGGTAGGTGAAACTCACTCCCGCTTTGGTCT
>CBFGXV010000692.1:0-2203 GCA_965652755.1 uncultured Chryseosolibacter sp.
CTTATATCCGAAACCTGCATGATCACCACCCAGTGCTATTTTAGGCATCATGTTCTTTGCTTTCTTTTAGAAGCTCTTCCGCCTCATGCTTTTCTTTTTGACGAACCACCGCAGCGGAAATCAATATAATTATTTCGTACAACAGGTACAAAGGAATAGAGATCAAACTCTGACTCAGCGGATCGGCTGTCGGTGTTACAATGGCTCCGACGATAAGGATAATAACTATAGCGTGCTTGCGGTATTTCCTCAGATATTGCGGGGTAACAATTCCAACCTTTGTCAGAAAGAACATCACTACCGGCAACTGGAACAACACGCCGCTTCCAAAAACCACCCCGACGATCGTTCCGACGTAGGACGTAATATCGAATTCGTTCACGATCATATCGCTGATCTGGTAATTTGCCAGGAACGAGATCATGACAGGTGACATGATATAATACCCAAACAACACGCCGAGAAGAAATAGAAATGAGATCGATGCAACGGCACCCCTGGATGATTTCTTTTCGCGCGGATACAACCCGGGCTTAATAAAGCGCCACAATTCCCAGGTGATATAGGGAAATGCCACGATGATACCGATCACGAATGAAGAAACAATGTGCATTGAAAACTGGCCCGTCATAAAGCGGCTCTGCACCTTGAAAGGGATTTCTTTCACGCACAGCGCATCTCCCGAACCGAGGAACTCTCCGAGATTACAAAGCCACACAAAAGTTGGGAAGTCAACGCGGGCAGGTGCGAAGATGATATTATGAAAGATCCAGGGGGCGGCGATAAATGCGCCAATGGTAAAGATGAGAATCGCTGCCAGCGATCGCACAACATGCCATCTCAATTCCTCGAGGTGCTCGAGAAAACTCATCTCCTTCTCAATCGGTTCCTGGTCTAATGGCATCGGGTGCAGTGCTTAAAATACTCGATCAATACAGCGGAAATTTTTCCATGAAGCGGTTTACTTTCTTCCTCACCGCTTTAAGATGCTTTTGATCTTCCGGCTTTTGCAGGGCTTCGTCGATCAGTTCGACAACCTTTACGACGTCCTTTTCCATCAGTCCCCGCGTTGTGATCGCTGGTGTTCCGATTCGCATTCCGGATGTCACAAACGGCGATTGCGTATCGAAAGGAACCATGTTCTTGTTGATGGTGATGTCGGCCTGGATCAGAGCTTCTTCCGCCTGTTTACCTGTGAGTTTCTTTGAACGGAGGTCGATAAGCATCAGGTGATTGTCCGTTCCTCCGGAAATGATCTTGTAGCCCTTATTAACAAAAGCGTCGGCCATTACCTTGGCGTTTTTCGCTACCTGAAGAATATATTTCATATAATCGTCAGAAAGGGCCTCCAGGAATGACACAGCTTTCGCCGCGATCACATGCTCCAGCGGACCGCCCTGAGTTCCGGGAAATACGCCAGAATCAAGGATCGCGCTCAATTTTCTGATCTCGCCCTTCGGCGTTTTGAGGCCCCATGGATTGTCGATGTTCTTGCCAACCATGATCATCCCGCCACGAGGACCCCGCAGGGTTTTGTGCGTCGTCGTGGTTACAACATGGCAATGTTCCATTGGATCATTCAATAACCCCCTGGCTATAAGTCCTGCGGGATGTGCGATATCCGCAAGCAATATAGCACCTACACTATCAGCCGCTTCGCGAAGCTTTTTATAGTCCCAATCGCGGCTGTACGCAGATGCGCCACATATGATCATTTTTGGCTTTTCGCGTTGAGCGGTCTCGATGATCTTGTCGAAGTCTATTGTTCCTGTCGCTTCCTCGACCCCGTAAAATACTGGCTGATAAAGTTTTCCCGAAAAATTGACGGGCGACCCGTGTGTAAGATGACCGCCGTGGGAAAGATCAAAACCCAGGATCTTGTCGCCAGGTTTCAGACACGCGAGCATCACAGAGGCGTTCGCTTGTGCGCCGGAGTGCGGCTGAACGTTCGCCCATTCGGCTCCGAAAAGCTCTTTCGCCCGGTCAATGGCAAGCTGTTCAATTTCGTCAACCACCTCACAACCACCATAGTAGCGCTTTCCAGGAAGTCCCTCGGCATACTTGTTCGTCAGGACAGTTCCCATAGCTTTCATTACCTGGAGCGAGGTAAAATTTTCGGAGGCTATTAGTTCAATCCCGTTCTGCTGGCGTTCCTTTTCCTTTTCGATGAGGTCGAAGATTACTTTATCCTTTTTCATGAACG
>CBFGXV010000693.1:0-2201 GCA_965652755.1 uncultured Chryseosolibacter sp.
TTTTTTGATCCCGTCATCTTTCATGTCGATCTTGATGTGCGGTTCAAGCAGGCCGAGGTCTACACCATCGAACTTCACACCATTGACTTCCGCGGCAGCCGTCATTTTCAGCATCGTGTCAAATTCGATCGGTGGTTCTGAATCGGGTCCTTTGCCTACGATGCCAGGCCAGGTGGCATTGTGCAGTTTGGGAAAATTGTTCTCTGCCATATCCTAAGATTTATGATTTAAAATTTATAATTTGGGATTGATCAATTCAATACATTGAAGATTCAAGGCTTAAGACTCCAATCTTAAATTTTGAATCTTAAATATTGAATTAGATTTTGAGATCAGGATTACCTGGTCCGAAGTGTTTCAATATTACGATCGGATCTGTATCTGATTCATTCACGATCTTCACTCCCTCTTTAGCCGCGCTTTCACTGATAAAGAATTCATCGTTCGTCAACTGGCCGTAGCGGATCAAAGAAGGCGTTTCAATATTCCACACACCCATTTTGCCGTGTCCCTGCATGACGATGATACCGTAGGCTGCCGAATCCTTGATCGTCACGGTTGTTCCCGGGGCGACGGTCAGCTCTTTGGCGCTGAAATCAGCCGACTTATAACAGATCCAGTTTTCCACAAAGCCCTGCGCTTTCATCTCGTCAAGGGGCCTTACTGGTTTAGGAGCCATGAAGCGGTTCTCCATCATCCTGGGGTCGATGTTGAGGTCCCAGTCGAGAACCTCGAGTAACAGATCATAATCGCCGATCCTTTCCTTCGGCGTGCCATTCCACAAAAGTTCCTCCGGTACGATCGCTTCATTCACCAGTGACTGATACATGGCAAAGACATCCGACGCTTTTTGCGGTTCATACGTGCACATGCTTCCGGGTGCATGCAACAGTCCCGGAGGCACATCCCAACCTGTACCCGGTTCCAGCCTGTATGCGGAAGAGAAGTTGGTTATCTTGTTGTCGCCCTTCGTGAAATTGACAAGGCATTCGCGGATCTGGTCTTTGGTCGTGCCGGGAGCGATCCCAAAAAAAGTATATGGATAATCACCACCGTGGTTGTTCAACTGAGGCGGAAAATAGTAAGCTTCGGGTTTCCCGTATTGGCCGACCATCTTCGCGTATTTGTCATTGGCGTGAACGTGGTGTGGCAACGGTCCCATGTTGTCGAAGAATTTCGAGTACATCGGCCAGCTCTCATACTTTTTCCAGATCCGGTCGCCGATCATTGCGCCTTTCAGATGGTCGATCGCATCCTTGAGCAATACCTTTTCGTGCTGGGCGCCGTCTTTCACGACGATGGCGCTCAGACCTTCGTTCTCTCCGGTGAGCGGTCCGTTCTTTGCGGGCGTTGTCGATGAAAGCCATCGCTCGTCAATCCCGCCGCGCTGTCCGCCGAGAACGTAATAATCATCCGGATGTAACTTTATCCTTCGTCCCGGCACACAAAATGAGCGGGGCACCAACGTCGGGGCAAGTCGAACGATCCCTTTTCCCTGGTCGAGCGCTTTTTCCGCCAGGCCTGTTTTTCCAATAGTTGCCATTAGAGATTAAATTGTTTTAAGAATTCACCAATATTTTCATTTTCAAGGATCTCAAATTCCAGATCGTAGACCCTGGTCTGGCCAGGTTCGAGGTGAATAAGCTTTTTCTCTTTGCGCGCCTGCGCCTGACCTGTGGGCGGATTTGTTCCCGGCTCGAGACCAGTGATATACTCGCCCTTACCCCAATGCTGCCAGTTTGTGAGACAAGGCATTTGCTCCTTGTTAAAACGCAACGCCAGCGCTATGCCGATCCTTTTGTTATAGATTCCACAAACACAGTTCCCCGATGGATCAGCCTGCGGATCGATGATCGCAACGGCCTCTCCCCCCGCGGTGTGTTCTTCCAGCGGTGGCGGACATTTCCGGAAATCATGGGCGTCGCTGAAGATGCGGTCGTCGTTCTTGTTACCGCGCGATTTCCATGCTCCCTGCCAGAGAATATCCGCTCCCTCATCTGCGAGTGGCCATCCGAAATTGCAGTGGTAGAGGATCATGTGTGGAGTAGCGGTATTGGCGACGTTCGTTACCTCGTCATGAATCCGGATAACCGGTTTGCCAAGCGTCGCGGAAATTGTGCGCCGCAGTTCCAGGCTGGGGCCGAAGATGCGCGTCTCCCGCATCCGCCCGGTAATACTCATATCCATGCGGCCGCGATTTG
>CBFGXV010000694.1:0-2191 GCA_965652755.1 uncultured Chryseosolibacter sp.
CCCGGGAATTTAAAAACAAAGGCATTGACGTTATTGGCCTGAGTCTCGGTGAACCCGATTTCAAGACACCGGCGCACATTTGTGAGGCAGCCAAGAAGGCGATTGATGATGGAAAATATTTCGCGTATCCCCCCGTAGCCGGCTACCAGGACCTGCGCGAAGCCCTTGCCCAGAAATACCAAAAGGAAAATAATGTCCCTTACAAGGCGGAAAACATCGTCGTGTCAAACGGCGCGAAACAATCCATCGCCAATGCGATGCTTGCGCTGCTGAACCCGGGCGACGAAGTGATCGTGTTCTCACCTTACTGGGTGAGCTATGATGCGCTGGTACGGCTGACCGAGGCTACACCTGTCATGGTGAAAGGAGGAATTGAAAACGATTTCAAGGTTACTGCCAACGAGCTTGAAAAGGCGATCACCTCCAAAACCAAGGCGATGATCTTCTCGTCGCCCTGCAACCCGACGGGGACAGTTTTTTCAGGTAAGGAGCTGGAAGCTATTGCAAAAGTTGTTGTGAAGCATAACCTGATTGCCATCGCCGACGAAATATATGAGCACATCAACTTCACGGGCGAGCAGGTGAGCATCGCAAGCTTTCCCGGAATGTTCGAGAGAACCATTACTGTCAACGGATTTGCGAAAGGTTTTGCGATGACAGGGTGGAGGGTAGGATACATTGCTGCCCCGAAGTGGATCGCGGACGGATGTAATAAAGTGCAGGGTCAGATCACCTCCGCCAATTGCTCTATCGCGCAACGCGCGGCGCTTGCGGCGATCACGGGTGACATCGGCCCTACTACAAAGATGGTTCAGGAATACCGCCAGCGTCGCGAGATCGTCTATGAGCTTCTCAAGGAAATACCGGGAGTCAAATCAAATTATCCACAGGGCGCCTTTTATTTTTTCCCGGATGTAAGTCATTATTTCGGAAAATCAAACGGCACAAGAAAGATCCAGAACGGCGATGATTTTTGTCTGTTCATGCTCGAAGAAGCGCACGTTTCCCTCGTGCCGGGCGGCGCCTTTGGCGATGAGAACTGCATCAGACTTTCCTACGCCGCGTCGGAAAAGGACCTGCGCGAAGCATTGAAACGGATGAAGGATACACTGGCGAAATTAAAGTAGCCTCTAAAAAAAACACCGCCTTGCAGCGGTGTTTTTTTTGATATTGTTCCGGCCCGGATTATACAACCTTCCGCCGTATCAGTTTCGCATAAGTGCGACTCACCGGAAAACTTTTTCCGTTCTGCATCTTAACAACCATGCCCCCGTTGAAATGTTTTTCGATTTCCTTCAGACAGTTGATGTTAATGATGGTGCTACGGTGAACACGAATAAATAATTCCGGATTGAGGATCTCTTCAAGTTTGCCGATCCCGGATGAGCTTACGAACTGGTCGTTCTTTGTGGTGAGGATCGTGTAGTCACCCGAAGCCTCGAGATATACAATCTCATCCACCGGCAGGTTGAGGAGCTTTTCAGACTTCTGGACAAAAATGTGATTGTCGTAAGAGGTCTTGTTCTCCGTTTTGATGCTGCGGAGCAATTCCCCCACGTTATTCTGTTCGAGTTTCATGCGGTTGATCGCGCGCTCTACAGCTGCCTTGAAGCGCTCCTGATCGAGTGGCTTCAGCAAATAATCGACTGCATTTTTCTCGAACGCTTTGATGGCGTACTGGTCGTAGGCGGTGCAGAATATCACAAAGGGGTCATGGGTGATCTCGTCAAGCACATCGAAGCCGGTCATGCCGGGCATTTGAACATCGAGAAAAACAAGATCCGGTTTTAACTTATCGATAACTTCAACTGCCTCTTTCCCTTTGGTAGCTTCGCCGACGATCTGGATGTTCGGCATCTGCTGGAGATACTCAACCAGAAGATCACGCGCCAGTTTCTCGTCATCAACTATAACACAGGTTATGTTCATTGGATATTATTTAGATTATATTAATGAATAGTTTTTGGTTGCAATAAGGTCTTGTACCGATCTGTTTAATGTCCGCAATTATCCGGCTTTGGTTTTGACTTCCTCCCTCACATCTGTCGGGGCTTGCGTGACTTCCTCCTCATAGGGTATGAAAAAACTAACCGAATAGCCCCATTCATTCGACCGGATGCGCAGTCCGGACCCGGGGCCAAATATACTCTTTAACCGCTGATCTGTATTCTTTATACCGACGCCGCTGGAA
>CBFGXV010000695.1:0-2190 GCA_965652755.1 uncultured Chryseosolibacter sp.
TTCAGTTCGATCATCCATCCGCCGAAGTCATTGCGGGCAAACATGATGTCGCGATGGGCGATCAGCACAGACATCAGCATGTTGAAAGCCACCACCAGGGCGGCGATCCTAGTCTTATAACCAATGATCATGAAGACGGGAGCAATTACTTCTCCGATAAGGTTTCCGTAAGCGATAAACTCCGGAAGGCCGGCGTTACGCACCATGTCCTTTACATGTTGAATGCCGTGGATGAGACTGTGACTGCCGTGAAGGATCAGTAGCCCTCCGCATGTGAGACGAAGAATCAGTTTGCCGAGATCCGGTTCGTGAAAGAATGGCTTGTTTGCCAAGGGTCTTATTTATGAGGCGACGGGAACTGTCTTCGCTTCGACGTTCATCGGAAAATCAAACAACCCTTTATCCTTAATGGCCTCCTCCACCTTGTGGGGAACGAACTGCTCCCAACCAGTTTCACCCTTTCGAATCATGGCGAGGACGTTGTCGGAAATGATGTGAAGGTTCTTGACATTTGCATCATTGATATCCTCCAGCTTGTTGTTGTCAAGCAAGTAACGGAAAATGTTCTTCAGATTATGAGGAAGCTCCCGTTCAAAATCCTTCAGGGTAAAGAGCGTGTTGTCTTTGCGAAGAGCGGGATAGATGTACAGTTTAACATTTGTGCCGAAGAGGGAAGCAAAACATTCGAGAATACCGCCGCGGATATTTTCGTAGGTCTTTTCTTCAAACACTTTCTGCAGCGCGAAAATACCCATCGTGATACCGATCTTCTTTCCCCTGGTGATACGCGAGAGGTAGTCGACCAGCCTGTAATACTCAAAGTAATTCGAGATCAGAACGTTCTGACCAAGGGAGCAAATGATGTCGGCGCGGTGCAGAAAATCTTTTTCATCGATTTTACCGTCGGGGCTGAGATCGTTTAAGGTCAACTCCGAAATCAGCATGATCTTCGAGCGGTCCACATCAGGTTCCTTTTTGAAGTGCCGGCGGGAGGTCAATAGCATATCAACGTTTACATTGGTCGGCGGCCGGAATCTGCCCCGAAGCACAAGTACGTTCTTCTTGTACAGTTCGTCAGAGGGCTGCATCACATTTCCATCCGGTCCGAACATCGCTGCCTTTGTCAATCCGTTCTTGACGAGCTTGAGCGCCATCAGACGGTTGTCCACGTGTTTGAAATCAGGTCCTGACAGCCTGAACATATCCACTTCGATCCTTTTTCCGGTCAGTCCATCTACCAATGACATGAGGATCTCCTCCGGCTCGCTCATGAACATACAGGCATATATCATGTTCACACCGACCACGCCGATCCCGAGCTGTTGCTGAAGCGGGTCGTTGTCGTGCATCTTGATGTGAATGACACATTCGTTGGGTTCCGTCATGGGATGTAGCTGGAACCGCAACCCCAGCCATCCGTGACCCTGGTTGGTGCGCTCATAATTCAGAACCTCAACGGTGTCGGCAAACGCAAAGAATCGGGTGTTCTCGATCCGGTGGGGAAGCCGTTCGGCGAGCAGAACATATTCATGGTCGAGCATCTGTAACAGACGGTCCTCGCACACATAACGGTCGCAAACACCGTAGATGGCATCGCTGAACTTCATGTCATAGGCCGAGATCGTTTTGGCAATTGTGCCGGAAGCACCCCCTACCTTGAAAAAGTTCGCCGCCACCTCCTGCCCTGCACCTATTTCCGCGAATGATCCGTAAATAGCTTTGCTTAAATTGATGCGCAACGCTTTCTCCTGACTCGTGAGTTTCCTGTATTCTTCCATAAGAGTCCCTATAGTGCTTTCAATTTAACGATTTGCTTCTATTCGAGGTTTATGCATCCAGACTTTTAAATCTTTCCGACATAGCCACCCCAACCCCATAATAATTGTACCATTTTAACTGTTTTTGCCATACAAAGGTTTATACATTCATGCTCTTGAGCACTCCGGCGAAAACGTTCTTCCAAGAGAGTTGATGATGAGCTAATTACACTCAGACCCTTGATGCCGCCGGCCGGGCCGTGACGATTGAAACCTGCTGGATACAAGGATTGATCGGGAATTATGCCCGGCAGGTAACCCGCGAAATGAGGATAACAAAAATGAATTGATTGACTGTGCGTTTTGCGAACCGGGCGCGCTGAAATCATTCCAGCGAAAACTTTTCCTTCGCTTGCAGCTTGATCTCTTCCCA
>CBFGXV010000696.1:0-2190 GCA_965652755.1 uncultured Chryseosolibacter sp.
CCCAAAGCGGCTATAAGATCCGCTTTAAGGTAGATGGCTGGAAAGACACAACAGCCTACCTCGGCTACTACTACGGTGAAAGCACGTTCGTTAAAGACACCGCAAAAGTCAATCACACAGGCGAATTCGTTTTTGACGGAAAGCAAACCTTGCCCCAGGGTGTCTACTTCCTGGTACTGAACAAGACGCGCATCTTTGAACTGGTCGTCGGGAAGAACCAGAACTTCTCCATGCAGACCAACAGCGCGGATTATGTCAAGAACATGGTCGTGACCGGAGATGTGGACAACAAGCTGTTCTTCGAGAACATGGTATTCAATATGGAGCGCCACCAGGAGGCAGAGCCATTCATCAAGATCATACAGGACAGCAGCTTATCCGAAGATCAGAAAAAAGAAGCCCGCGAAGGTTTCACAAAGATCAACGAGAAAGTAATGTCCTACCAGGACAAAGTGATACAGGAACACCCCACCACACTCACGGCGAGGATATTCAAAGCGAACAAGGCCATCAAGATCCCGGATCCTCCGAAAAAAGCTGATGGAAGCATCGATTCAACCTTCCAGCTGAAGTGGTATCGCGAGCACTTCTTTGATAACTTCGACCTGGCCGATGATGCCCTCATCCGCATGCCGCGGCCCATCTACCAGGAGAAGATCACCGAATACCTCGACAAACTCTATGCACCCCAGGCAGACACCCTGAAGAAGGCGCTTAGCCGTGTGGTTGCAAAGGCGAAAAAGAACCAGGAGACGTATAAGTACGCTGTTTGGGTAGCGGTGTTGAAATTCCAGAATCCCGAGATCATGGGTCTCGACGAAGTATTTGTGCATCTCAATGACAATTACTTCGCCAATGGCGAGATGGATTTCTGGGCAAACGCTCAAATGAAGAAAAACCTGAAGGACCATGCTGACAGGCTCCGGAAAAGTCTTATCGGTCAGAAAGGAGCCAATCTGATCATGCAGGATCTGCAGCACAAGCCCAGGGAACTATACAATATCAAAAACAAGTACACCGTGCTTTACATCTTCGATCCTGACTGCGGATCGTGCAAGAAAGAAACGCCAAAGCTGGTTGAATTCTACAACAAGAAGAAATTCGATGTTGAAGTCTACGCAGTAAGCGCCGATACCAGCATGGTCAAGATGCGGGATTACATCAAGGAAATGAATATGAAGTGGATCACCGTCAACGGGCCGAGGACCTATGTTGGTCCATATCAGGATCTTTACGACGCCAGTACCACACCGACCCTTTACGTGCTTGATAACCAGAAGAAGATCATCGGCAAGAAGATCCCCGCTGAAAAGCTGGAAGAATTCCTGACCCAGTATGAAAGGATCCAGCGATTAAAGGCCTCTGGCAAGCTGTAAGTGTCTTAAAACCGGACACCGAACAGTGCATTTCTGGACATTTTCACAGGTTTATTCAACTTTTCGCTGTCTTATAAACAGTTGATTTCTAATCACCTGTAACATTTTTTGATTTTTTTAGACTTATATGCAACTATTCCCTTCTCGCGGAGTATCTAATGAGTGTACTGGAACCTGAATTTTAAATTTCGATTATGGCTTTTTTAGAAAAATTATTGGGAAAGAAGAAACCTGAATTAAAAGCCCGTTGCCCTATTACGAAAGAGCAAATTGAAAAAGGCTTTGGTTACCTGCTCACGACTGCTCAGGTGATCACCTCCAGAAAATATTGGGACATGGTGATGACCGAGCCTGAAACACTTTCTTATTCTGTATCTCACTTCAAGAATCAGGAAAGCGGAACCCACATGCGCAATTTGATATTTGAAAAATACAGCAGCATTGAGAAGCCCTGGATGATATCCGATTCATGCATCAATCTTTTTGAGCATATCGATCGCAAGTCTGCAAAAGACAACGCCAGGAAATGGTGGGAGACTCAAGGCAGTTTCCAACCGGAGAACACCGGTCCCGCGCTCGAAAAGCTTGAGCCAACGACTTATCAGGACCTCAAGGACTATGCGGTGCTCGAAGCCGGCAGGGACCGACTGAAATTGCATTAAATCATATTGCTGCGGCAGAGACAAGGTAAGCCTTGTCTCTTTTTTTTTGTCGACGTCGGGGAAATGACGAAAAACTTTTTAGTTGGTCCGGTCAATGGTGAACTGAACCAGGTCTTTCAATGAGTGGCGGTACGCCGATTCGGGGAAAGATT
>CBFGXV010000697.1:0-2178 GCA_965652755.1 uncultured Chryseosolibacter sp.
GAACTGCGCCCCCGACAAGATTCAGAGCCGTTCACGACGATGAATGGCTCTACTTCCTGTTTGATGTCGAAGATCCATCCGTTTTTATCCTGAAAGAGACTAACGACAAATCGGAAGTGGCAGGCTCCTCCCGCGCCGAGATCTTTTTCAAACGCGACGACAAATTAAATCCCTACTATTGTCTTGAGATTGATCCCCTCGGACGCGTACTCGATTATGAGGGTACTTTCCACAGAGAATTTAATCTTGACTGGGCATGGCCGGCGGGACACCTTATTGTCAAGACGCAGCGACGGCCCGACGGTTACTCGATAGAGTTTGCCATCAGCAAAGCTTCCCTGGAAAAACTCGGCCTCCTGAAAAATAATACACTGCAGGCCGGTCTATACAGGGGGGATTGCGCACAAACGGCCGAAGGAACAACAGTGTTCCAGTGGATCAGCTGGGTCACTCCCGATTCACGCACACCTGATTTTCACATTCCTTCGTCTTTTGGATTACTGCGGTTGGAAGATTAAGATGATAGTTGGCTCACCAACAAAAACCCGGAGAATGAAAACATCGATATACGCACTCGTCTTTCTTCTTGTGTTTTCCGGACTAAGCTCAACAACAAGGGCTCAGAAAAACCGGCAACCGACACTGTTCGAGCGGCGGAATCTCGTTGCCTGGTGCATCGTGCCCTTCGATAAAATGAAGCGAAGTCCAGAGCAGCGCGCCGCAATACTGAAGGAACTTGGGATTACGCAGCTTGCTTACGACTGGAGGGACGAGCATCTCCCGACAATGGAGGAAGAGATCCGGACACTGAAAAAAAATAATATAAAACTAAAGTCCGTATGGTTCTGGGTCAACGGAGGGACTCAGCGCACGCTTGACCCATCAAATGATTTCATTTTAAAGACACTGAAGAGCAATGATGTGAAGACCGAGCTGTGGCTGAGCTTCAACAACAACTTCTTTGCGAACCTGTCAGACGATGAAAAACTCCGGAAGGCTGTCGCCGCCATCCGCGAGATAAACAACAAAGCAAAGGCGATTGGATGTTCTCTTCATCTTTACAACCACGGAAGCTGGTTTGGAGAACCGGAAAATCAGGTGAAGATCATTGAGTCGCTCGGCACCAAAGACATTGGTATCGTTTATAATTTCCATCACGCGCGACATCAGACAAATGCCTTCCCCCGATTGCTCGATGTTATGAAGCCATACCTGACAACCGTCAACATCAACGGCATGAAAGAAGGCGGGCCCATGATCATGACCGTCGGCGAAGGTGACAGGGAGCTGCAGATGCTTAAACAACTGAAAGCTTCCGGATACACAGGTTCCATAGGCATCCTGAGTCACGTAGACGACGAAGATGCGAAAGTCGTCCTGAAGCGCAACCTGGAAGGATTTAAAAAGATCCTGAAGGAAATGGGAGAAAAGAAGGCATTAGCAACGTATTAGGCGCGCCACAGCGAGAATAGTATTTGCATCACGCAAGGCTCGCAAGAGAAAGTGTTAAGGTAAGCTATTTGCTAAGTGTCGTGCGCTCGTTAAAGTTTTATGTATTTTCAAATCTTATTTCGGATTCGCAGGCCCTAGTATTTCCTTTTGCGACTTCTTTGCGGCTTTGCGCGATGCAATTTAGATTGTTGAATTTTTCATTCCTTTACGAGCCCGTGGTGAATTGCGCAAAGACCAATCGGTTTCACAGCGGCACTGAGCTCCGGAATTGCGGCCTTGTAATTTCCTTTTGCGCCTTCTTTGCGTCTCTGCGACTTTGCGCGAGATTGCATGTTCCTGCGAGCTTTGCGGCTTTGCGTGATGCTACTTCCAGTTCTATTCCAACACCATCCAACCATTGCCTATCCGACCGATAATGCACGAAATGATTCACCTTCCACGTACAATCTTTACGCGATGCAAAAAAAAATATATTAAATAGCATAGCAACCAACATAAAGTTGACAATATCATGAAGACGACCACCCTGGCGATACTTGCAGTCTTGATAACAACTTGCCTCCACGCCCAGAAACCTGCCACGATCAGGGAGTCTGAGAAAGTTTTTACCACCTATGACTTCTCCGATCCCGATCCGATCGCCGACGTCGGAAAATTTTATCCTTACTACCGGTTCGACGGCTACACGAACACCCCATCACAAAAGGCCTGGAAAATCGTTGAGCT
>CBFGXV010000698.1:0-2177 GCA_965652755.1 uncultured Chryseosolibacter sp.
GGCGTGATATCCCGCAATCCCAAAATGATTTGAGTTTTTTACAGCGACCCATCCCGTTCCGGCTACTCTGGCCTTCTCCATCGCGATCTCCATCGCCTTTGGGCCGACAACCAGGCCCAGTCCCGCATCGCCGTCGACAACAGCGGTGCTCGGTGTTTCATGAACAATCTTGATGGCCGGATGCGGATTGATTCTGTTTGCCTGCCATAACCGCACGTAGCCCGAAAGTCTTGCAACGCCGTGTGAGTCGATCCCTCTGAGATCCGCAGACAGGAGTACTTCAGTGGCAAGCTGCGCGTCCTCAACCGGGCAGCCCATGTGTCGCAGCACTGACGTTGTGAAAGAGCAAAGGGAATCGTACGAAAACACTTGTTCCATAAAACGCTGTTAAAAACCGTGGCAAAAATAGGGTAAACAGCCTAAGCGCGAAAGGTATGGACATTTATTGTCGTTGCTTATCGGGCAGAAACATCGACTTCGCGAGCACGGCAAGCGCGCCTTCCTTCAGGGAATATGACGAGACGCGGATCCGCGCAAAGGAGTGTCGTTCAAGGACGAAACGAATGAGACACGAAGCGACCACGATCATGTCGACGCGCAATGAGATCATGCCCCCGATCTTCATTCGTTGTTCACGGTCTTTGGTGATCAGCTCGTGGTAGATCTCGTAAAAGCCTTCCGGCGTGAGGGGTGTCTCCGGTTCATTATAGGTTCGCGGAATCTTCCTTCGGATACAGAAGATATCGCTCAGCGTATCAAAGCTGCCGGATGAGCCCACCAACGTTGCAGGATGATGTTCCGCCAGCGCCGTCAGCAAGGGTGTCAGAATGCCCTCGAAATAAGCATCAAGAGAACGGACCTCCGACGGGTGAATGGGGTCATGCTTCTGGAATTTTTCCAGAAGTCTTTGTCCTCCAATCTCAAAGCTTTGTTTCCATAACACACGCGCGTTGTCGCCGATGATAAATTCCACACTGCCGGCGCCGATATCCATCACAAGGCTGACTTCATTTCCAAGGTCGAGCGCCTCCCTGGTACCGACGAAGATCAGATCAGCCTCTTCGTCACCTGCAATGGTGCGGACAGCGATGCCGGTCTGGTTTTTTATTTCTTTTGCAAGCTCATCGCCGTTTCGTGCATTGCGGAATGCGCTCGTTGCAAAGGCATGGATGATTGAGATGCCATTCTTATCGATAATTTCGCGAAACTTCTTCATGGCATCGATCGCGCGCTGGCAGGCTTGCGGATTAATGAATCCCTCATTGATTCCCGACATACCGATCCTGATTGCCTCGTGATCCCTGTAAAGGATGTTATATCCATCAGGTCCCACCGCCGCAAGGAGCAGGTGGAATGTATTGGTGCCCATATCAATTATCGCGATCTTGGTCATGCGGGTAAAAGGCCTGGATTTTAATACGATATTACGGCGATTTACTTATTTTACGACCATTCAAGCAAGACCATGGCCAAGCGAAATATCACCGATCCGAACCTTCTGCAAAAATTTAATGAGCTGGAACGAAAGAACCAGGAAGCGTTGCTCGGTGGTGGGGAGAAGAGGATAGAGCAGCAACATGCGAAGGGAAAACTAACGGCTCGGGAACGTATCCAGCTTTTGGTTGATGAAGGCACCTTCGAAGAACTGGGAAAGTTCGTCATGCATCGGAGCAAGGATTTCGGCCTGGACAAGGAATACTACCTCGGCGACGGCGTGATAACCGGCTATGGGAAGATCAATGGCAGGCTTGTCTATGTTTTTTCGCAGGACTTCACCGTGTTCGGAGGGTCCCTCTCTGAGACTCATGCCGAAAAGATCGTAAAGATCATGGATCTTGCCATGAAGAATGGCGCGCCCATTATCGGACTGAACGATTCGGGCGGAGCGCGCATACAGGAAGGCGTCGTATCGCTGGGCGGCTACGCTGATATTTTCTACAGGAACACGCTAGCCTCGGGCGTTATTCCACAGATCTCTGCTGTGATGGGTCCCTGCGCGGGAGGAGCTGTTTATTCCCCGGCGATCACTGACTTTGTATTCATGGTAGAGAATACATCGTTCATGTTTGTGACAGGTCCCAACGTTGTTAAAACCGTTACACATGAAAATGTTACGGCCGAAGAACTGGGAGGCGCCTTTGCACACAGCACCAAGAGCGGTGTGACGCATTTCTCCT
>CBFGXV010000699.1:0-2173 GCA_965652755.1 uncultured Chryseosolibacter sp.
CAAGCCATCAGCAGGATATGGACGGATGGCCAAATTACTGGCCGGGCCTGCCTCCCATGTATTATGCGACGCACTGCGTAGGACCTGTTCTGGGCATCGTGCGCGGCCAGGCCGAATATGTTTCCTGTTTTGGTTCCGGAACAATACGCAATGAACTGCACAAACACTATAACTCACCATTTGCGGTTGAAACTGCGCACATCAAGTTCCTGAACTCAGATCTCAGCGCGCACATCTATCGCTCTCTTTTTGATGTCGCGCGACAGTACCGCGAAAGCTTCGAAGTATACGGTTCCAAAAAAGCAGTGGAATGGCCACTGATCGAAGGAGAACCGCTAGTCGTCCATACCGCTAAGAAGCCCGAGCCGGAAATTCCGGAAAAAGTTCACTGTCCGGATTACGCACACCTTCTGCCCGGACCGATCCAGCGTTTTACAACGAAGGGCGTATATGACGCGGGAGAACACCAGCACCTTTCCTTTATCCAGGGCGCCGGGCATGGCGGCTCACATCCGCATCTCGTACATCAATTCCTCAACGCGCTCGTGACCGGTCAAACGCCCTATCCGGACGCAGTTCAATCAGCGAATATCACGTGCGTGGGCATTCTGGCTCACGAGTCGGCCATGCAGGGAGGCAAGATTATTAATCTGCCTGAATTTACGTTGCACTGATATTTCGCCGGGAAGAATGGCAGGGATTGAGAAATCCGACCGTTCAATTCTTCCCGGCCTTTCATAGCACTTCCGCCATAGAGCGACACTAGTCCGCGTATAGCCATATCGTTATAGCGTCCTTCGCAGTACTTCATTTATGTGTCGCGTGAATTTCTGCAAAGCGGCTTAAAACCTTTCACACGGCCCTCAGGTCAAGTCCCCGACCTATATCGAAACTCGTCCATTGGGCTGTAACATTTTCAAGCGGATATTACGTGCTTTGCGCACATGATTTAATCGCCGGTAATTCTCCCGGGCGTTAGAGGCTCCGCGGGCCGACGCGAACAGCAACACAAGATCAATTTTTTTCTTGTCTATCGTCGTCCTGCATACGCGTACGTAACGTTCACTAATAATCTGTACAGACATGAAATCAGATCAGGCTCTCCTTCTTGTAATTCTTTTAACATTCCCGGGATTCATCGCCAACGCGCAGCAAACCGGAAGAGTCACGCCTGCCGGTACCGGTTACCTTGAATATCTTCCTGCCGGATACCATGCCGGTTCGGAAAAATATCCGGTGGTCATCTCCCTCCACGGAGTCAGGGAAAAGGGAACATCATCCAACGATCCGAAAGCTGTGATGAGGGATTTGCCGCGAGTTGCCAACGTCGGCCTTCCGAAATACGTAAACAACGGTGAGAAATATCCATTCATACTCATCTCGCCGCAACTGAAAAGTCAGCATCGGACCTGGCAGGCTTCCGTTGTCATGGATGTTCTCAATCACGTAAAAAGAACACTGCGCATTGATGACAGACGCATTTACCTTACCGGACTGAGTCTCGGAGGATTTGGGGTATGGAGGATCGCAGGTGAGCATCCCGATGTGTTTGCCGCGATGGCACCTGTTTGCTCCGGAGGCAATGCCATTGACAAGGCACACGCCATAGCAAAAGAAAATGTAGCAGTCTGGGGCTTCCACGGTGGAAGTGACAGGATTGTTTCATTTACAGTAACCACCAGGATGGTCAGCGCGATCAATGCCGCGCCGAAGAAACCCAATCCCCTCGCGAAGGTTACCATCTTCCCTGGTATGGGACACGACATTTGGGACAAAGCCTATCTGGAAACGGATCTGCTCAGGTGGATGCTAAGCCATCGGAAAGGGTCGGGACAGTCGCAGCCCACTCCAGCTGCCAATACCCCACCCGTAGTAAATGCGGGGACTGATGAGACACTCACACTTCCCGCGAACTCGGTCAATCTGGAGGGCAGTGCCACGGATTCCGACGGGGATATCAAAACTTTCATCTGGACAAAAGTATCGGGTCCGGATGCGACGCTCGCTGATGCACACAGCGCGACCTCAAAAGTGAACGACCTGAGCGAAGGGGTTTATGTGTTCAGGTTGACTGCTACAGATAATGGCGGCGGTTCAGGTTCTGATGAAGTCCGGGTCACTGTCAAGGGATCAGCAAACGAAATGCCCGTCGTTAACGCAGGACCCGACCGCT
>CBFGXV010000700.1:0-2171 GCA_965652755.1 uncultured Chryseosolibacter sp.
GTGCGGAACAGGTTTACGAACTGCAATGAAATAAGGTCGATCACAAAAATGAGGATCATTGAAATTACCACAGCCGAGTTCGCAGCCTTCCCGACGCCGGTGGTGCCCTTCTCAGAATGATATCCGGCGTAACTGCCAACCAGCCCGATCGCGAAACCAAAGAAAGCTGACTTCACGAGGGATGAAAAGATATCCAGGTAAGTAACGTTCACGGACACCTCATAAAAATAGAGTTGAAAGCTCGTCTTGTTGACCATGTTCACGGTCAGGTACGAGCCAAGCAACGCAATAACATCGGCGTAGATCACAAGTAATGGAAGCATCAGCGTCGTAGCTGTAATTCGGCTGACTACCAGGTAGGAGAAGGGGCGCGTTCCGGAAACTTCCATGGCATCGATCTGCTCGCTGACCTGCATACTTCCCAACTCTGCTCCGATATTTGAACCGAGTTTTCCGGCGCAAATAAGTCCGGTAATCAGCGGACCCAACGACCTTACTACTGCCTGAGATACCAGCGAGGGCAGCCATGACTCCGCGCCGAAGGACGCAAGCGACGGGCGCGACTGCCGTGTAAAAACCACACCGGCAATGAATGCGGTGAAGCCTATCAGAAACAGGGACTTGTTCCCTACCAGGAAACACTGTCGGATAATCTCGCGCCACTCAAATGGCCGCACAAAAAACCCTTTTATCACGCGTATGATGAACTGGTAGATATCCGCAACCCGTATCAGAAAATTCCTAAACTTCATTTAACTCGCTGTTCACCACCTATACATTTTCTATTAATATGCCTGCATCTTATCACGCGATTGGTCAGGCGATTGACCATTCCGGCCGCATTGCGGGGTATAGCGGCACGCTACTGTAGAAATTAATACACGGAGAATTACAGCGAGGTACAATCTCAATCTCGGGTGAGCGGAGATCGCGGCAACAGCGTCATCTGGATGCAAGGCAAATTTTTCGGGGTTTGAAACGGATCCGTTAGACAATTTCAGCCAAGCAGCAGAGGCACAACATTTTCCATAACGCGCTTGGAATTAATCCCTCCTGTTGAATGCACCCCGGGACTAAAAACGTTTTCAAAAAAATTTTCAAAATATTCGCATGGATAATTGGCTCGATCATCTTTCTGCTGGTGGCGATAGCGCTGTTGATACAGGTACCATCGGTGCAAACCTGGCTTACGGGAAAGGCAGTTTCCTTCCTTGAAGAAAAGATCGGTACCGAAGTTTCGCTTGGCGGGATAAGCATAAGCTTTCCGAAAAGCGTGGTGCTTGAGGATATATACCTTGAAGATCAGAATGGGGATACCCTGTTGTACGCCGGCAAGCTCGCCGTAGACACAGATCTCCTCGCGCTTACCCGCAACGAAATTCATCTCAATGAAATCCTGTTGGAAAATGCCGCTGCCTTTATCAACCGCGCAGAGCGCGACAGCGCATTCAACTACACTTACATCCTGGACGCATTCGCCGGCGATTCCACTGCCGTGCCGGATACCCTGGAACAGAAAGGCTGGAATATTTCACTTCAGAAAGTTGCGCTTGAAAGTATCAGGCTCCAATTCGACGACCGGCTTCAGGGTAATCTCCTGAATATGTCACTCGGGGCGTTCGAGTTGGAGATGCAGACTTTCGACCTGGAAGAAAACAGGTTTGAGGTGGAAGAAATTCTGCTTGAAAACACGCGCGCGGTTTTCAAGCAGACCAAACTGCTCTCAACTCCGGAGGAAACAACGGATCAGGAGGATGTGGACTCAACCGCTTCAACAGTATTTGGTCTGGACGAGCTTACCCTGCGCAACGTGCATCTCTCCTACGAACAGGTAGTGCTGGGTCAACTGATGAGGCTGGATCTTGGTGAAGCCGTTGTCCTCTCCGACAAGATCGACCTTATCAATCAGGAAATTGCGCTGAACAGCGTGTCGCTGAAGGGGACGTCTCTGGCAATGCACCAGCGCGAAGCTGATACAGTCCTGACGGCTGAAAATACGCCGAAGGCCGATGACGCGTCAGAAAAACCCTGGAGCGTATCATTGACCAATCTGGATCTTGGTGAAAACAGCATCCAATATTACGACTACACAAAACCCCACCTCAGGGGCACAGTGGATTTTGACCACTTGTGGCTGACCGGGTTAACGATCCGCGCAAAGGATCTCAGCT
>CBFGXV010000701.1:0-2166 GCA_965652755.1 uncultured Chryseosolibacter sp.
TCATCGGCTTCACGGCGATAATCGGGAGTCTCATGCCCGAAAGATTCGTATAGGCTATCTGCCAGGCGCCTGTCCTGCAGATCGGCGATCTTTAAAAGGTCCGGGTCAGAAAACTGGTTGACGGATCTGTCGTCAGGTGCCTGGGAACAGGCCAGCAAAAAGAGCGCTGGCAGGTAAAAAGAATTCCGAAACGCGTTATTCAATGCTGGACGTCGAGGTTAAGATTTTCTTAGATTCGCAAGATACATCCGGGGATCATTCAGCGATACGACCGGCAGCGGTAGTTTTCAATCTAAAGAGGCCCGGGTAATATATTCGCATTTTTAGTACAGCCTTTCAGGACATTGCCTGATAAACGATCCAGGCCGAGACATAAGCCAGTACAGTCATATAAAGCAGTTGAAGGATGGGCCACTTCCAGCCCCCGGTTTCGCGGTAGACAACGGCCAGGGTACTCATGCACTGCATTGCAAAGAGGTAAAAGATCAACAGTGAAAATCCTACCGCTGGCGTAAATCGCGGTCCCCCGGTCTCGGGGTTTATTTCCTCTTTCATACGCGTCTTGATCGTTGAATCGCCGTCCGTGGCCGCGCTGCCAATGCTGTAGATAGTAGCCATCGTGCCGACGAATACTTCACGCGCGGCGAAAGATGTTATCAGCGCAATGCCGATCTTCCAGTCGTAGCCCAGTGGTTCGATCGCGGGTTCGAGCGCCTTACCGATGACACCTGCATAAGAGTTTTCGAGTTTGTAGGCAGCGATCCGGTCTTCAAGGCCCTGCTCTGTCAGCCTGAGGTTTGCACTCTCAGCCAGGACATTTTCGCGCGCATTCTCGATCTTGTCGCCCGGACCATAACTAGCCAGCACCCACAATACGATGGAGATCGCCATGATCACTTTTCCTGCCTCAATGACAAATGCTTTTGTCTTTTCGACGATGGTGTAGCCGACGTTAGACCACCGCGGAATCCGGTAGGTCGGCAACTCCATGATGAGGAAGCTCCGCTCCTTAACGCGGATAATTTGTTTCATAACCCACGCAGAACCGATGGCGGCTAAAAAACCAAGAAGGTACAATCCCATAAGGGCAATACCCTGGAGATTAAAGAAGCCGAGCGCCTTCTGGTCGGGTACAATGAGTGCAATCAGGATTGTAAACACAGGCAGACGCGCCGAACAACTCATCAGGGGCGTGACGAAAATAGTGATGGTTCGCTCCTTCCAGTTGTCGATCGTCCGTGTAGCCATGATAGCGGGAATGGCGCATGCAACGCCGGACATCAGCGGGACAACGCTTTTGCCGTTAAGGCCAAATCGCCGCATAACCTTATCCATGAGGAATACCACACGCGCCATGTAGCCGCTTTCTTCCAGAATGGCTATGAAAGCAAAGAGGATCGCTATCTGGGGAACGAAAATGATAATACCTCCAATCCCCGCCACAATGCCGTCCGCGAGGAGGCTCGTGAGCGGGCCGTCGGGAAGCACCCGGTGCAAATACTGGCTCACATCCGCGAACAGTGTGTCAATCATGTCCATCGGAACAGTAGCCCATGCGAAGATCGCCTGGAAGATCAGGAAAAGTAATCCGAAGAAGATCAGATAACCCCAGACCTTGTGGGTGAGTACACTATCTATTTTCCGCGAATAATTTTTCCAGGCAAAGTCAGTCTGTTTGAGTGTGACCTCGTTCAAAAGATCCTGGATAAAGCCATATCGCTGGATGGTTTCTGCTCCCTGGAATTTCCCAGGTGTGAACTGATAACGGCTGCGGATCTCGTCAACGACCCGCTGATCTTTTTTCGACAAAAAATTCAGCGACCCCGGCTGTTCAAGGAATTGATATGCTTCATAATCATTATCCACTCCGAGGGTCTGACGCAGCTCCTGAACGGGAGGCAAAGTTTCCTCCCAGATCCTGAAGAGAGGTTTCTGAGTGGCCTCAACAGGCCCCGCAATAACTTTCTTGAGCTCTTCAAGTCCGATTCCCATTCTCGCATTGATGGGTACCACCGGAATGCCCAACTTTCGCGATAACATTTTAATATCATAGCTGATCCCTGCTTTGGCAACAAGGTCCATCATGTTGAGTGCCAGAATGGTCGGGAGGCCAATGTCCATGATCTGAGAGAGCAGCAGCAAGCCGCGCTTGAGGTTGGTGGCATC
>CBFGXV010000702.1:0-2159 GCA_965652755.1 uncultured Chryseosolibacter sp.
ATTTGCCGTCGGCCGTGCGAAGAACGGTGGAAGCGTGACATTGGGCGAATGGCCTATCATCGCCAAAGACGAAGTCTTTCCCGATCATGGTGACCCTGGCTGTGTCCATATCCATTTTTGTTTCCTTATTTTCTTTCCTGGGGTTACACCCCAATAATAAAACACCAAGTATTACAAGCGGGAATGCGGTTACGATGCGTGAGTACATGAAAATTTCCAGTCGGTTGTCAGGCAACAAAATAACGCCAAAAATGGTCGTGGCGAAAACAAAAAAGCGTTTTCATAGGGGCTTTTTGCGCAGAAGCCCATGCTAATGAGGCTGCGCAAAAACAACGCCCCGGATACCAGTCCGGGGCGCAGCTAACATTCGTTGATAATAGATTGAATGATCAGGTAGTGAAAAGATGTTTCGTCAGGAGTTCCTTTCCCTTTTTGATGGCATCCCTTCCGGAAGATTCAATGCCGTACCAGCCACGATAGCCGGCGTCTTTCGCAAGTTTGATCATCTTTGCGCTCAGCTCATCTGTGGGTTGATTCCGGTAGGACATTCCCTTGGCATACGGGAGTGTCTTGAGCAGGTACTGGTAGTTGTCAAATTCCTTTGAAGGCTCGCGCCAGTCAGGATACGATCCGAAATAAAGATTATCAACCTCCTTCATCAGATCCACCATCCAATCCGGATCGTTTGAAAGACCTCCATGGTTTTCGATAACGACCGAGATCTTCGCCGGGATGGCATATTCAAGAAGCATGTTGTACGATTCCGCCGCCCATTTCAATGACTCCTCCCGGCTGACCTTCTGCGCGACCTGACTGCCGCGGCAGTTGGTGCGTATTGCATGACATCCCAGGTACGAAGCCGCATCGATCCATTTCCGATGATTGATGTCAAATTGTCTTCTTCCTTCTCTCGTGTGAGAGCATCCATCACCCTCGTCATCGACCATTATCAGCACATTGGTCACGCCGTGATCCTCCGCATTTTTCTTAAGCTTTTTCAGATATCCTTCGGTAGGCACGTCCATCAGCGTATTCACATACTCGATGCCCGTAATGCCAAAATCCTCCTTTGCCACTTTTGCAAAGTCCAGCGTCTTCCATTTTCCCGCCCTGACTTCATCGACCAGCGCCCACTGGGCCAGGGAGATATCATCCTTAATCATACGTGGTGTAGTTGGTGTGAATTTTTCCGCAGCTTTTAGTCCAACGGGGGCTAATAGCCCTGTAGCGCCTAGTGCTGCTGTTCTTTCTAAAAAATTTCTTCGGTTTAATTTACTCATTTTAGTTTTAGCTCAAGGTTGTTCTTTACTCTTTGTTATTGCGCGATCCCTCCTACAGTTCCCATCCCTTCCGGTACTCTCTTCTCAGGAATTTGTTTGCATCGGGAACATTGGTGATCTCCATCTTTGCTGCATCATAAATCACCTTCTTGCCCGTTCGTAAAGCAATAGCCCCAAGGTTAATGGTTTCCGAGACCGGCCCCGCGAGCAGGAAACTTCCAGGTGACTGCTTCTTGTCGCGGAAGGCGTCGATCCAGAAATCATCACTGCGCTGTGCTTCCTCCTTCGTCACCGTGTTTTTCTCCAGATAGCTTTTCATCCTGCTTTCTGGTAAGAGCACGGGGTTCTCATTGCGGAAGCCTCCAAGGATCTTTCCCTTGTCTCCGACGAACATCATCCCTTCCTGGGGCATATCCTTGCCATCCGCTTCGAGTTCCTCCGGTGTGTGCGGCTTCATTCCACCGTCGTACCAGAAAAGGTCGAAAGCGGGGAGCGTTTCCTGTTTCGGAAATTTAAAACGTACGATACAGGAATAAGGGAAGGCCACGTCGTTTACCACGTTACGGCTAACATGGTCAACAACGGTTCGCGTGGTTGTTGCATACGACTCAGCGCTCAGCGGGGGTGTATTGACTCCCAACGTAAGGAACATTGGCCACAGACTGTAGTGACCCATGTCAGCAATACTTCCGCCACCGAAATCGTACCATCCGCGAAATACGCAGTGGGTATAGTTGGGATGATAGGGTCTGTCAGGAACAGGGCCCAGCCAGAGATCCCAGTTGAAGTCTTTCGGCACGGGAGGTGTATCTTTGGGCAAGGTGGTCCACTGAGGCCACACGGGCCTGTACGACCAGTTGTGAATTTCTTTAAGCGTGC
>CBFGXV010000703.1:0-2149 GCA_965652755.1 uncultured Chryseosolibacter sp.
CCAAGCCAGTCAGTGCTTCCGCCCTGATAGCTGAGATTATTACCATTGAGATTCATCTCCGGATTATATCGAAGACCCAACGTGACAGAAGTGGTTTTTGTTTCGGGAAAGTTCTTTGTTTCAACGTCTACAATTCCGCCGGTAAAATCGCCGGGCAAGTTTGGAGAGAAAGTTTTGTAGACGATGACGTTCTCCAATACAGAGGTTGGGAATATATCGATCTGAACGTCATTCCGATCCGGATCGAGTCCGGGAATCGTCATGCTGTTCAATGTTGTGCGCGTGTATCTGTCGCCAAGTCCACGCACGTAAACAAACTTCCCGCTTTGAACAGAAACGCCTGTTACTCTGCCCATTGCTGTTGCAAGATCCCGGTCGCCTGTTTTCTTGAAACTCTGATTTGACACGCCGTCAACGACATTCGCAGATTTGCGCTGGAAGGTCATAATCCCGGCTTCTGAGTCTCTCAGCGCTTCGCCTGTAACCACTACTTCTTCCAGCTCCGAGACAGCGGATACCATCACCAGGTCGAGCGTCGTTACCTGTCCCGCCTTCACGTCAACGTTCTCTATTGTTTGTGTCTGGTAAGAAATAAACGTCAGTACAATAGTGTGTTGCCCGGGCTCAAGGGAAAGTGAGTAGTTGCCATCGAAGTCGGCGACCACTCCGGTCCCGGTGCCTTGCTTCATGACTGTTGCGCCGTACAATCCTTCGCCTGTCTCACCGTCCGTGATCTTTCCCCTGAGAAAGCCATTTTGTGCATACAGGGAAATGCTGAATATAACGGAGGCGGATAATAAGAGTAATCTTTTCATTTTGCGTTTATTGATACCGCAAAACTATCGCGAGAAGGTTATCGGGCTGTTCTTCCGACGTTACCGCAATTTAAAATTACGAGCGGCCTTCAGATCATTTCTTAACATAGGCGTAACACATGGTCCGGCTATCAGCATAAATAGAAAAAGCCCCACCATGTGCCGGTGGGGCTTCATCCGCAGTTAACCAATATTATTCAATGATTGAACGGCTTGCAGAGAACGTCCACGCCCATGTAGAGCTGGCAGGTCCGCCCGTTGCTGTGTTGCCAGAAACTATCAGACCGCGCGCAGTTGCATCGTCGGCCGAGGTATCACATGTTTGAGACGAAGTATAAACGTCTACGACATATCCTGTGTAATTTATATCAGTGAACACCAGGTTTCCTTCGACAAGGTTCTTATATGCATTGGATGTTGATGCACACGCGCCATCGTAGCTGGCTGCGATCTTGATCTGCTGTCCTTCCAAATAGCCCTGGAATACGACGTTCTGAACAGTTCCCTGAGCTTTTGATTTGAAATCAGCGGGGTGTCCGACATTTCCCGAACCGATGATCGTTCCGTTCTTCAGAATGAACTTGCCAGATGCGTTCTCGCTGCCTTCGGGTCCATCAATCTCGAGTCCTTTATCTGTATCTCCCGCGTGGATGACCATAAAGCCATCAACGGTTCCGGCATACGCCTGATCAATATCGATCGCATCATCTCCCTGGTGACTGACAAGGAGATTGGAAACGTTTACTGTACCTCCAAAGAATTCCACACCGTCATCGGAGTTGCCTACAATTTCGATGTTACTGATGGTCGTTCCACTTCCGACGCCACCCAATGTCAATCCGTTGATCTCACTTCCTTGAGCGATACTTGTTCCTCCATGACGGATGGAAACATATTGAAGTTTGCCGGAATTGTCATTAGCAACATTTCCGCCATACAAACCCAATGATTCTTCAGCGGGTACGCCCTCAATCTGCGCTTCAAGCGCGCCTGAAAAAGAGATGGGTGCTTTTCCGAGGATAACGAGCCCGCCCCACTTACCTTTATCTTCTTCTGTATAATTTCCACCGGATGTTTCGCCTGGCTGGATGTCATCAAGTATGCTTGTAAAAATGATAGGCTTCTCAGCAGTGTCGACAGCATCGATCTTGCCTCCGCGGGCGATCATCAAAGCTGATGCACTGACACCCTGGCCTTCCTGTCCTTTAATTAGTGTTCCAGGCTGGATTGTTAATGTTACGCCGTCAGCGACGATAACACGGCCTGAGAGCTCATAAACTTTGCTGCGAGAAAAAATTCCGGTTTTCTCAATGAACCGGCATTGGTTGATCTGC
>CBFGXV010000704.1:0-2145 GCA_965652755.1 uncultured Chryseosolibacter sp.
GCACTCGATTTTTTCAAAGCTGCGAAGTGGATACGTGAAAACCTGCCGCACGCCCACGTGAGCGGCGGGGTAAGTAACGTTTCATTCAGCTTCCGCGGAAATCAGAAAGTGCGCGAGGCGATGCATGCGGCTTTCCTGTATCACGCCATTCAGCACGGGATGGATATGGGCATCGTGAATCCCACCATGCTGGAAGTGTACGATCAGATAGATAAGGAATTACTCGAACGTGTTGAAGATGTTTTACTGAACCGCCGCGACGACGCTACCGAGCGCTTGCTCGAGTTTGCAGAGACGGTAAAGGGATCGTCAAAGAAGAAGGAGACTGATGACGCATGGCGAAAAGGTACCGTGGAGGAAAGGCTTACGCACGCCCTGGTAAAAGGAATCATTGATTTCATTGATGCGGATACAGAAGAAGCGCGTTTGAAGTACGAAAAACCCCTGCTCGTAATAGAGGGTCCGTTGATGGCCGGCATGAACGTGGTGGGTGATCTTTTCGGAGCGGGGAAAATGTTTTTGCCCCAGGTTGTAAAGAGCGCCAGGGTGATGAAAAAATCCGTAGCATACCTCACACCTTACCTTGAGGAGGAAAAGAGAAAGAGCGGCACAACCCAAAAGGCGGCGGCGAAGATCCTCATGGCCACCGTAAAAGGCGATGTTCACGACATCGGTAAAAACATTGTGGGTATCGTACTGGCCTGCAATAACTACGACGTAGTGGACCTGGGCGTCATGGTACCTCCTGAAAAAATTATTGAGACTGCCAGGCGCGAAAAGGTCGACATCATCGGCTTGAGTGGACTGATTACGCCATCGCTGGATGAAATGGTCCATGTAGCCCGCGAGTTGCAGCGCGAGAAGCTTTCGTTTCCCCTGCTGATCGGCGGAGCAACGACATCACGCATCCATACTGCGGTGAAGATCGATCCCGTTTATGACGGACCGGTTATTCACGTGCTCGACGCATCGCGTTCCGTTCCCGTGGCCAGCGAGTTGATGAACATGGACACACGTGAAAACATTAAGCAGCGAACAAAAGAGGAGTACAAGAAGGCAAGGGCGGACCATGAAAGCCGCAAGACTGCCAAGCACTATATCACACTCGCCGATGCGCGGAAGAACGCTGTAAAGATCGACTGGCAGGCGAGTCGGTTCACTAAACCGAAGTTTCTTGGAAGAAAGGAGTTTGTGAATTATCCGCTGGAGGAAATCAGAAAGTATCTCGACTGGACGCCGTTCTTTCAAACCTGGATGATGGCAGGTCGCTACCCGGGGATTTTCCAGGATCCCGTCGTGGGTGTGGAAGCTAAGAAACTTTTTGACGAAGCGCAGGTCATGCTCGACGATATCATCGCCAACAAGCGCCTTCAGGCGAGCGGCGTGATTGCTTTTTACGAAGCGGTTAATACAGGAGACGACGTAGCCCTGTCGGAGGATGGCAAACCTTTGGCTACGTTCCATTTTCTCCGTCAGCAAAACAAGAAGGCGCCCGGTCTTCCGAACTTTTGTCTTGCTGATTTTATATGTCCCGAACCCGGTAAGGATTTCTTCGGAATGTTTGCTGTCACAGGAGGATTGGGTCTGGAAAAGATCATTGAGGGCCACAAAGCCAAACACGATGATTATTCGCAGATCATGGCGAAGGCGCTTGCCGACCGTCTGGCGGAAGCCTTCGCAGAATGCCTGCATCACAAGGTAAGAACAGAACTGTGGGCATATGAGCCCGATGAGGCGCTTAGCAATGAAGATCTCATCGCCGAAAAATACACGGGCATCCGACCGGCGCCAGGTTATCCTGCGTGCCCCGACCATACAGAGAAAAAATTGTTGTTTGAACTGCTCGACGCGGGCAAGGTGGGTATTCAGCTGACTGAGTCGTACGCGATGTATCCTGCCGCAGCCGTCAGCGGTTTCTATTTCTCACATCCTGATTCAAAGTATTTCGGGCTGGGCAAAATCGAGAAAGATCAGGTCGACGACTACGCGCGCCGCAAGGGGATGAGCGTGCAGGAGATCGAGCGATGGCTGGCGTCGAATTTGTCCTATGATCTTTAGGTGTTAATGTGTTAGGGTGTTAGGGTGTTAATGTGTTAGGGCGTTAGCTTTTTCCACGGTTCTTGAGGTATTCTATTAATGCAAGTG
>CBFGXV010000705.1:0-2140 GCA_965652755.1 uncultured Chryseosolibacter sp.
ATCGGTTTCTGGATAAAGTCGATTGCGCCAAGCTCAAGACCACTCTTGCGAAAATGGCGACATGAACCGAATCCTGGTGATCGTATACACTGGCAAGGATCTTTCGAAAGATGAGAATGCGAGGCTCGAAAAGCTCGCGAGCACGGTAGTATTGAAGACTGCATTTTCTCACGAGCGCCTTCTTGACGAGACAACATTGTTCCTGCATCGGGTAGAGTCAAGGTTGCCGAAAGAAAAGCAGAGCATCATCCGCAAGCTGCACAAGACCGACGAAGTTCTGCGCAACCGGAAGATATTGATCGCCGACGACGACGATCGCAACGTGTACTCGCTGCTCAGCGCCCTCGAGCCAGAGGGACTGACCTGTTTCAGGGGAGCAAACGGTAAAGAAGCGTTGGCCATCCTGAAGAAAGAAAAAGATATCGCTCTGATCCTGATGGATGTCATGATGCCGGAAATGGATGGGTTGGAAGCGACACGCCAGATCCGCAAGATGCCGGAATACAAAAAAATTCCCATTATAGCGTTGACCGCAAAAGCCATGAAGGACGACCGGGAAAAATGCCTGGCGGCCGGTATGTCTGACTATATTTCTAAACCGCTGAATGTCCAACAATTGTTATCGCTTATGCGCGTATGGTTATATGCTTAAGCAATGCCAATGAAAAAAAAGTTAAAAAATAAAAGGGTATTGATTGTCGATGACGACGAACGGAATCGCTATGCGCTCTCGAGTTACCTCGATATGCTGGAGATGAAAGTCATCACAGCAAATGACGGGGAATCAGCATTGAACATACTGAGGAGCGGCAAAACAATAGACCTTATTCTACTCGACATCATGATGCCCGTGATGGACGGCTATGAGATGCTTCGTCTGCTGAGGAACGATGCGTCACTGAAAGAGATTCCGGTCATTGCGGTAACGGCCCGTGCCATGAAAGGCGATGATCTCAAATGTCTCGAAGCGGGAGCGACCGATTATATCGCCAAACCTATTGACCTTAAAAATTTCCTTTCCATCATGAACAAATGGTTGTAAGAAGCGTTGAGACGATTGATTCACGCGAACTCAAGACATTGCTGTCGGCAATAAAGGAGGCGTATGGCTATGATTTCACGCAGTATGCCGAGGCTTCCATCAATCGAAGAAGTTTGTATTTTATGAATGCAAAGAACTTCAAGACTGTCCGCGAACTTCAGGAGGCCCTCATTCAAAATGATCAATTGTTCGAAGAGTTTGTGAGAAACCTCTCTGTCACCGTCACGGAGATGTTCCGCGACCCTGCGTTTTATCTCACCTTGCGAAACAAAGTCATGAAGCGCCTTGCCACTTATCCTTTCATCAGGATATGGGTCGCGGGCTGTGCCACCGGTGAAGAGGTTTATTCTATAGCGATCCTGCTAAAAGAAGAAGGATTGCTTTCCCGCTCGTTGATTTACGCAACAGACATCAACCAGCATTCGCTGGTGCAGGCAAAGCAGGCTATCTTTCCCCTGGATCTGATGAAATCGTATACAGCCAACTATATCAAATCCGGCGGCGAAAATGATTTCTCGCAGTATTACGTAGCGCAGTACAATGCCGCGCTCTTTGACCGCAACCTGCGCAACAACATTGTGTTTGCTCCTCATAATCTGGCCAGTGATCAGTCTTTCAACGAATTTCAATTGATCCTTTGCCGCAACGTACTGATATATTTCAATCAGAATCTTCAGAACAAGGTGATGAGTCTATTCTATGACAGTCTTTGCACCTTTGGCATCCTCGGGCTCGGGAACAAGGAATCTCTGCTGTTTACCGACAAGCAGACATACTTTGATGCAATCGACAAAAAGCAAAAAATATTCATAAAGACTGCCTGACAGGATCGCATCCGGAACCATTCTGTCCAGGGCACGGTTTTAGATACGTTGACATCGAAACAAAAGACAATTCTTATCCCAACCGGTCGCGAAGCATTAAATATAATCCAGCCATTTAACGGTCTGACCCTGCTAATCCGGAAAATAAATTCCATCTTTGTTCCTTCTGGTGATCCAAAACCGTCCTGTCTCTACATCTCGGTCCGAACTACCTCAACACTAACCTTTTATACAATTTTTTACAATCAATGAATATTTACGTAGGAAATCTCAG
>CBFGXV010000706.1:0-2137 GCA_965652755.1 uncultured Chryseosolibacter sp.
GAAATTGAGAGAATTACTGTAAGACATTCTTACTCAAAATAATTCTATAAACGGATATGAGATAGTACACAATTTTTCTGGGATTGGCGAAAAAATACTCGTGCTGAATGCACGCAGGATCACACAAAAAATTCAAGGTGAACAATTGGTATTATTGGCTATTGAAGATATTAGTGAACATCGTCGCGCGCAGCAAATTATCGCGAGTCGTGAAACCTGGTTTAAAAACCTGGCCGACAATGCACCAGTAATGATATGGGTTACCGACAAGGATAAGAAAGGGTCTTTTTTTAATAAGGCCTGGCTGGAATTCCGGTCTGATACCCTGGAAGAGGCGCTTCGTAAAGGTTGGACAGATGGTATACACCCCGAAGATTTGCAGCGGACACTTGACATATTCAACGAGAGTTTCGCCGAGAAACTGCCTTTCGAATTAAAATACCGCGTCCAACATCATAATGAGGAATACGTGTGGTTGCACAATAGGGCAAAACCGAATTTTAGCCCCGAAGGACAATTTCTGGGGTACATCGGTTCTTGTGTGGTAATGAATGGCGAGTTTCTCGAGGGAACTGGTTAAAATGTTTCGAGGGTCGAGGGCCGTGTTTGTTCGTGGATCGCGGTTGTCGGCATATCGACCGCTCCCGTTTCGGAGATTGATCATTTTTTTTACGGCCCGACTACGCACTGGACAAGCTGAAAAGATTTGCAGGATGCGAATTACTAGCCGATCAATTCATAGATGTTTCGATCAGGGTCATCAGTGCTATTAAACAGCGTTTCCTTAAGCCGGCTAATATGTGCTTCGAGCTCATGAGCTCGTTCAGTTTTATCTGCTGCGCTGCGTACCCATCCTTTATCAGTCTCCTCAGCGCTCATTTTGTTTAAGAGGTTTCTCCTCTCTTCCAGCACCCTAAGGGCGACCCACAGTGTGTTTTCTAACTCTTTTCGCTTAGCCGCCAGCAATTCATTGGAAGAATACATGTGACCCGTGTGACATCGAAAACATGTAACATCTTCATTTTTTAACTGCCAAAGTCCGCCACCGCAATCGGGGCATGAATAACCGCTTTTCTGGCCTCCCAGTGACGCCACATCGTCAATGCCGACGGCTACCCGCTCTGCGATTTCCGCCTCTTTGCGGATGGAAGCTGGGATCGCATGTGTTTCGTACACGCCGTTACGCGTTTTCTCCTGCAGGATAATGGCAATTCTTTGAAGCGAAGTGCAATAATCAACTTCTACATTCCGGAGCACTGATTGCGGCATATCCGGATATTCCGCTTCTGCCGGGTCCTGTACGATACACGTACCGCCGCATTGTTTAATGATCTGCATTCCCCTTGTTCCGTCGTCAAGCAACCCCGTTAAGATAACCCCTATTACACGGCGATCATAGGCGACAGCAGCAGAACGGAACAGCACATCAATTGAAGGACGCCAGCGATTTTCAACCGGGCCGCTCCCCAGGAGGATCTGCCCGCGCTTAATGATGAGGTGCTTATCGTGTACTCCGAGATATAAATGTCTTGGCTTGAATTGTTCTTCATTCTCGGCCACCTTGCAAACGAACACTGAATTGCGCTGCAATCTTTGAATAATTGAATCAGCATAAAATAAGTGGGGAGTATGGAGTACAACAAATATTGACGCACTCATTTCTTCGGTCACCTGTGCCATTAATTCAATTACCGAGTGCAAGCCACCTGCCGAAGCACCTATGACAATGACATATCGGGGATCTTCAAGGTCATTTGACTTCATTAGGAAATTTCAATAAACGCATCAATAGTCGTGCCTCTGGAACCTCCAACTCCGTCAAAAAAACCGATAAAAATTATGTGGAGACGTCATTTTTTGCTCATCTTTACAGGCGAACTTAGCTATACATACGTGGGAAAAGGCAGACGAGATGGTAAAGCGTGATATTATAGTAATTGGGGCTTCTGCTGGAGGAGTACACGCGCTGATAGACTTAATGAAACGCCTCCCCATTGACTTTGGCGGATCGATTTTCATAGTAGTTCATCTCCCCTCCGATCACAAGTCCTATTTACCTCAAATACTAACCAGACAGACAAAGATGCCCGCGCTGCATCCGGCTGATGGGTCAAAGATTGAACCACTGACAATCTAT
>CBFGXV010000707.1:0-2135 GCA_965652755.1 uncultured Chryseosolibacter sp.
ATTGATGAAAAGGCGTTGCAGGAAGTTCGCGAAGTTGTCAAACAACTGCAAGCTCGATACGAGAAAATGAAGGATATGCAGGCCGATTTTTCTCAGAAAACCAGGATTGAAGGGTTTGAGCGGCCTGTAACCTCGGCCGGCAAGGTGTATATCAAAAAGCCCGGCCGTTTACGGTGGGACTATTTGGATCCGGCGATTGAGCAAATCTATGTGAACCAGGACGATGTGAAAGTGTATGTTCCCGAACATAAGCAGGTTCTGGTCGGCAAGTTGACGCAGATGGCTGCCTCCAAAGCGCCGTTGGAACTGTTGCAGGGAGCGGCTAAATTGGATGAGTCGTTCGAGATTGAACCCACCCCGGGAAAAGACCGCGGAGTCGGTGGCACGCCGCTTATCACGCTCATTCCCAAAACCAAGGAGCAAGAATCCACTCAGAACCTTCAGAAGATCATCGTAGAAGTCTTTCCTAAAACATATTTTATCCGCACGGTGTCACTTCATGAGATCAGCGGCAACGTCGCCGTCTTCGAATTTTCGAACTTGAAACCAAACCTGGGATTAGGTAATGAAGTGTTCGACTTTAAGACTCCGTCAGATGCGGAAGTCGTCAGGGCTCCTGTATTGAACGGGCCCTAGTGTCAGACGAACCGCGTCACACGTCAATGGTCACGCGTCAAACTGTGGCAGAAGAAGAGAATGCTTCACGATGGTATTTGGCGAATGACGGTTGAGGCTGGGCTCAAGGAGTGATCTGGGACATGACAGTTGAAACGGGCACAGTGGTCGATGCCGTCGATCAAGCGGTGGGAAGATTGGATTTCGACCGACTTCGCCAGGAATATTGGGAGCAAAACGAGTTCCTGGTGATCAAACAATTCTTGCCCCGTGTCTTCGTCGAGGAAGTGTTCGTTCCCCAGGCCCAGGGCGTGAAAACGGAGCTCAATCGAAACTACATTCCCGGCCACAAGAAAGGCGGGAGCGTCAGTTATTATACCGTGCGAGAAAAAGCTACTCGCTTTCTCGACCTCTACCGGTCTGAGTCGTTCCGGACATTCCTGAACCGGCTCGTGAAGGCGGAGGTGATGTTCTGTCCGGACAACGATCCCCATTCCTGTGCCCTGTACTACTACACTGAACCGGGTGACCACATTGGGTTCCACTACGATACGTCATACTATAAGGGTGCTCGTTACACGATCTTGATGGGGCTTGTTGATCGGTCAACTCAGTGCAAGTTGGTGTGCGAGCTTTTCAAAGACCATCCCACCAAGCAACCGCGCCATCTTGAGCTGGTAACTGAACCAGGCGATATGGTGATTTTCAACGGGGACAAGCTCTGGCACGCGGTTACGCCTCTTGGAGAAGGCGAAGAGCGGATTGCACTCACGATGGAGTACGTTACCAATCCGGAGATGGGTACAGTCAAACGTCTTTATTCAAACCTCAAAGATTCCTTCGGCTATTTCGGCTTCAAGTCGGTCTTCAAACGGGCGTTGGGGCTGAATCGATCGAAGTAATCTCAATGTTAGATTAATGCTTTCATTTGTATATCTGCTCCCTTTCATTAAAGTAAATTCGCCTAATTCGATCCCGTTCAGTACGAATCCGGCCATTGAATCTTCTGATTAGGTAGCAAAACATCCTGCCTGGTATCGTTTCGACATCCCTCCATTAAGGCGAGAAAGTTGTTGCTGGCGAAAACAAATGAGGCGCTTCCAAGAGTAACGCGTTCCGCTAGACAGCCTTTCTGCAATTGATGTGGACTGGAACTATGAACTTACAGATTATTTGATCACTCCTTCTGATTCACCTCACCGTCGAGATGAAGACATGCTGATCGCACGATGTAGTATCCCGCATAACTCTTCTCGCTTCCATGGTTTGGTCAAGCGAGCATACGCGCGCAGAGACTCCAGGTTCCTATTCGAAGCCGTTAAGACAATTACGGGAAGCGAGGGATGGGAAATATAGAGCTTCTCCAAAATCGAGCAGCCGTCACCGTCGGGCAAGCCAAGATCAAGAAGCATAGCGTCGTAGACATTCTGTTCGAGAAGGGAAAAGGCGTGGTCACAGGTCTGTGCACAATCTACGAGGTATCCTTCGAACTCGAGTAAGTCTTGCAAGGCTGTCAGAAT
>CBFGXV010000708.1:0-2133 GCA_965652755.1 uncultured Chryseosolibacter sp.
AAATAAAGTTCTTTAGTTTTGAGCTTCTATGTCGCGCCGATACGCTGATCTTCCACTTCATTATGGGCATGTTCCACCCTGGCTCGCTGAGCGCATGACAAGACTCGGCGGTGCGATCGTGGAAGCCCTCGTTGTGGAATACGGAAAATCAGAGGTATTGAAGAGGCTCAGCGACCCGCTGTGGTTTCAATCTTTCGGATGTGTCCTGGGCATGGACTGGCATTCATCAGGGATCACAACATCCGTAATGGGAGCCTTAAAGAAAGCACTGAATCCGAAGGCAAAAGAATTGGGCATATTTATTTGTGGCGGCCGCGGAAAACATTCTCGCCAAACGCCGCAGGAATTGTTAATACTCGCAAGTCGCACAGGATTAAATGGCGAGTCATTGGTTCGTTCAAGTAAGCTTGCCGCAAAGGTCGACAACACGGCAGTACAGGATGGCTTCCAGCTGTACCTGCATAATTTTATCGTTACGGACATTGGTGAATGGGCTATTGTGCAGCAGGGAATGAACGACTCGTCCGGGATGGCTCGTCGTTATCATTGGCATTCCACTCAGTTCCAATCTTACCTGGACTCTCCTCACGCAGGTGTTACGGGGCAAAACCAGGGACTTATCCTGAATCTTGCTCACAAGGAGGCTGACAACACGCGCAAAACTATCGTAAAACTCACCGAAGAAACACCAGACAAGATGATGGGCGAGATACGCAGGATTGTGATGCCGCGGCATCACGACGTGCGTGCCACCGATGTTAACCTGAAACGTCTCGGCGCTGCATTGACGCTTGCACACGATCGATCAACAACCGATTTTGAATCGCTGCTATTACTGGAAGGAGTCGGCCCGCGAACGATACAATCTCTGACCCTGGTCAGCGAGGTTATTTACGGTTCGCCTACACGCTTTAATGATCCGGCACGCTTCTCTTTCGCACATGGCGGTAAAGATGGTCATCCGTTTCCTGTGCCCCTCAAAACTTATGACGAAACAATCAGCGTGTTGAAATCTGCGGTTGAAAAAGCAAAGGTAGGCTCAGGGGATAAACAAAAGGCCATTAAACAGCTTTCAGCGATGGCCTGGAAAATAGAAGAAAATTTTCAGCCAAAAGACTTCTTTGAAGAGGCCCTGCAAAAGGAAAGGGATCAGTCTCACCTGTACGGTGGAAAGACAGTTTTCGGAGATGCAAAACCTCCGAAAAAACCAGGTGCCAGGCAGCTCGAAATGTTCTGAAAGCGCGCGCGTTTATTCGAACACAACGGCCTCTCCTTCTTTTAATACAAGAAATGATTCATCGGTGATCTTATACTTTGCGGCGGCCAGTCTCAGGTCCCGCACGGGATCGTCGATGCCGTCATCTGCAAGCGGAAAGGTGCCGAAGTGCATAGCAATACTCCTTGACGAGCCGACCTCCCGGTGTATCTTGACAGCTTCTTCGGGTGAAACGTGAATCGGTGACATGAACCATCCCGGTTTATAGGCGCCAATGGGGAGAAACGAAAGCTTAAGCGGCGCGCACCTGGACCCGATCTCTTTAAAAGTCACTTCATTGTATCCTGTGTCGCCGGCGAAGTAGATGTTGCCGGCACTTGTCCTGATAACGTAACCACACCAGAGCGTGGCATCGCGATCAAACAAACCGCGCCCGGAAAAATGCTGTGCTGGCACCGCTTGTATTCTTACCTTTCCAGCTTCGACCTCCTCCCACCAGTCTATTTGCATCGCGTCGGGGATGTAGTTTTCGTCCAGAAATTTTTTTACACCCAAGGGCGTGACTATTTGCGGGTGGTGGGCCCCGAAAATAACGCGCATGGTTTCAATATCAAGGTGATCGTAATGGTTATGCGTCAGCAAGACAAGATGGATGCGTGGAAGGTCGCCCATTCTGATACCCGGCGGTCTCATTCGTTTTGGACCGATCCATCGGTAGGGACTCACGCGTTTACTCCAAACAGGATCCGTAAGAATGTTCATCCCGTCTACCTGGATAAGAAACGTGGAGTGATTTACAAATGTCACGCGGATGCCATCGCTAAAGTGGCCGAGGGGATGCTTTCCGAATTCCGCCGTCGCATTTTCTTTCCACGGACCCGGTTTCCGGGTGATCATCCATTTGAAAAGCTCCAGTC
>CBFGXV010000709.1:0-2128 GCA_965652755.1 uncultured Chryseosolibacter sp.
CAGCGCGCCGGCACCGCTCATGATCAGAAGTATCATGGCAATGTCTTTTACAGCATCACCGTAAATATCCATGATCTTGTTCATGCGCATGCCCATGCGCAGGCCGAGCGTGTAGGTGGCAACTGCAAGCGATATGAGTAACACCATGTCGGGGTTGCTCAGGAAAACAAATAGTTTGCTCGCTATGCCTTCTTTGGGAACGTAGGGAGCGATGAGTGTTGTAGCTGCCAGTAAGATAACAGGTAACAATGAAGACAGAATACTGTTCCACAATCCCGGAAGCTTTGCATCTGAAACTTCGCTTGGTTTAAAAGTGTCTGGAAGTTTTGTCTCGATGTGTCGCAGGCTGCGGGAAAAAACAGGCCCCGCGATAATTACCGTCGGGATCGCTACGATCATACCATAAAGCAACGTCTGTCCCATATCGGCCCCGAACTGTGCTACCAGGTACGAGGGAGAGGGATGTGGAGGTAAAAATCCATGTGTCACAGACAACGAGGCCAGCATCGGCAACCCAATGTAGACAGCAGGAAGCTTGTACCGGTAAACAACAGAGAATATCAATGGCACCACAAGTACAAATCCGACATTGTAAAACAACGGTATGCCTATGATGAATCCAGTGGCCATCAGTGCCCATTGGATGTAGCGTTCACCGAACAGATACATCATGCCTGAGGCGATCCGCTGGGCGCCACCGCTTTCCGCCACCAGCTTGCCCAGCATTGCGCCGCCTACGATAACAATTACCAGCGATCCAAGCATGTCGCCAATACCTTTCTGGATGGAGGACGTTATGCGGCCCGCGTCGATTCCAAGAAGTAATCCCGCAAGGATTGAGATGATTAAGAATGCGAGAAAGGCGTTTACCTTAAACCGGGTAATGAGCAGTACGAGAATGCCGATGCAGAGAAGGACGATCAGGATAGACATGAAAGACGCAGGGTTTAGAACTTATCCGGGATCTGCACAATTCGGACAACGATCTCGTGCGGGTCGCCATCACTGTCGACAAGATTGAATTTGACCATCGGGTTATCTTTGCCAAGGTGATTCTCGACATTGGTGATCTGGTTGTTCAAAAGATGTCGTTGGATGTCTGCGCGGAGGATCTGCAAGGCGTTTGCAAAATCGATCTCCAGAGAGCTGGGGTTATAGGAAGTGGTCTTCATGCGTATGGGTTTTACCACCGGATCAACGCAGAAGCCCATGTAAAGCCACTGCCAAATGCGGCGAGACAAATTAAGTCATTTTCCCTGATTCTTCCTTCCGCCCAGGCCTCGCTCATTGCGATGGGGATCGACGCCGCGGTTGTGTTACCGTAGCGCATGATGTTGTTGTAAACCTGTTCGTTCTTCAGCGCGAGTTTTTCCTGGATGTACTGACTGATGCGCAGATTGGCCTGGTGGGGCACAAGCAGGTCGATATCGTCTTTCTTCAGATTATTTGCGGCCAACGCCTCGCCAATCACTTCCATGAAACGCACGACTGCGTGTTTGAATACCTGATTTCCGTTCATGACAACTTTGTAGGTTGATGTGTCGGTGATCTGGTCGGGTTGCCGTTCTTCATTCGGTCTGCTGCTGCCAGGGTCTTTGATATAAAGCTCTTCAGCGTAACGCCCGTCGGAATGAAGGTGGGTCGACAAGACGCCCGGCTTTTCCGACGGACGGAGGATCGCTGCGCCTGCGCCATCGCCGAAGATCACTGCTGTATTCCGTCCGCGTGTTGAAATATCAAGGGCTGTGGATTGTATCTCGGCCCCAATCACCAGGACGGTCTTGTACATTCCTGTTTTGATGAACTGGTCGGCGATCGAGAGGGCGTATATAAAACCTGAGCACGCATTGCGTATATCGAGGGCGGGAATACCATCGAGCCCGAGCTCACGTCCGAGCAATACGCCGGAGCCGGGAAAAAAATAGTCGGGAGTGATCGTCGCGAAGACAATAAAATCTATATCCTTCGGAGAAAGTTTAGCCCGATCAAGGGCCATGTGCGTCGCCTTTGCCGCCATGTTTGCTACGGTATCTTTCGCCGGGTCGATCCACCTGCGCTGTTCAATCCCCGTGCGTTCGATGATCCACTCATTGTTCGTCTCCATGACGGTGGATAGATATTCGTTCGT
>CBFGXV010000710.1:0-2110 GCA_965652755.1 uncultured Chryseosolibacter sp.
CCGATCTGCCTCGTCACTTCGCCGGTCACCGCCTCCTGGCCGAAGAAATACCCCCCGAGATTAATGATAATAACCAGCAATCCGCGAAGGGATAATATTGTGTAATAGGCAATGACAATGCTTTTGTTGAATGGATCAATATCTCCAAACGCCTTGAATGTTCTTTTCAAGGTGCTCCAGATGTGTTTAAAGAAGCGACCGACTTTAGCCATATTTGAAGTTAGTTTACCGGGGTCGCAATAATATTATGCCCATCCGGTTGCCGCCGTACTTTTACCGTCTACCTAATCTGTCTGGGAAACCAGCAGGGCGACGGGGAAATGTTCGAAGACCTGTGCGAGCGATATTTGATTGGGCACCTCAAGCGTCTCTCCCGTAAAGAGATTAATCCATTTCCTTGGGGCGTCCTCGGGTAGGACGACGAACTGGTCGGCGGCATCATCGACTGAATCCATGTCATGTTTTACGAGACCAAACGGAAAGATGGAAATGACCCACCGTTTTTTGTCGGTTCTCGCAAATGCGGCAGCTTTGATCTCTCGCCCGGTTACAGCAACGGGAAGATATTCTCCCGCAGTGAATACCTCTGGATTTTTTCTGCGGAAGTTCAGCACCTTCCAGGTGATGAACAACTTTTCAATTCCTTCCTCCCGATTTTCACGCAGATATTCAAATACAGCCTTCATTCCCTTCTCTTCGCGCACGACGAGCTGAAACAAAAACTGCATTCTTTTGTCATAATCCACAGGCCTCCGATTATCAGGATCGACAAAGCTCAGATCCCACAGTTCGCAACCCTGATAGATGTCGGGTATGCCGGGCGCGGTGAGTTTGATCAACGTCTGCGTCAACGTGTACACCATCGCATGTTCATAGACGGTTCTCAGGAATGGGACGAACGAAGGCAGGAAGTCGTGAGCGGGATTGAGGATCTCTTCAATGAACCGCTCGCAGGCTTTCTCGTACTGCTCATCGGGTTCCGACCAGCTGCTATTCACCTTTGCCTCGCGCAATGCTTTATTGAGGTATGCCTGAACCCGTTTGATCCATTCATCAGTCACCTCATAATCTTCAGGAAAACCTCCGAGCATGGACTGATAAATAAAATATTCGTCGTTCACTGCGGGAACGGTTCGTCCGTCCAGTGTTGTCCTGAAACGTTTATTGATCTCAAACCACTTCAAGACTTGGTCCTTCCACAAGTCGGGAATCCGGCTCAGCACGCTGATGCGAACGCGCGAATCTTCGCCGCGTTTCGTATCGTGCGTCGCAGTAGCGTTCAGCGACAACGGAGTCGATTGCTGCCGCGAAAGCATCTTCTCATGAAAGCGTTGAACGGACATGCCAAGCGGTGCAGGGGAGTCTCCCACCTCATCATGTGAGATCAGCGGATTGTAAATATAGAATGTAGTGTCCTCAACACCCTTGGCCGTTAACGGACCAGTGAATTGCATCAACCGTTTCAGAAATGTTAATATCGCCTGATGTTGTTCTTCCCCGGCCGGCGCATTGGTAAACAGGTCGCGCAGGTACATCAGCTCCTGATCATGACCCTCGCTGATCTTCATCGCCCGATCAAACGCCTCGTGCAAAGTCAACAGGCTTGTTCCTTTGAGCGGAAGGGAGTCAGGGTAGATCCGGTACACCGGCAGCGCAAGCATGAATTTTCCAAGCGCAGTTTTTACTCTCTCGTCGCTAAAGCCACTCCCAAGTCCAAGGGATTTAAATAAATGCGTAAGATTACTCCACTCGCCGCTGATGTAATTCTCAAGAATGAGTTTTTTGCTATCGGAGATCAGTTTGTTATAAGCTGGCATATCGGGCACGAGCTCGCGATAAAATTCCAGCAATTGCCTTGCTCCCTTTCGGTATGTAAGAAGTTGATTCAGGAAAGAGAGGAACTCATATCCGCTTGTTCCCTGCAACGGCCAGTGCGCCGGCATGTCTTCCCTGGCCTCGAGAATCTTCTCTGCAATGATATAGCAACCTTCGCCAAGTTCTGACCGAAGCTCCTGCGTATACCTGGCTGGATCCTGCAACCCATCGATGTGGTCAATCCTGAATCCATCAACAAGCTTTTCCTTGAAAAGTTTGAAGAGGTAGGAATGAT
>CBFGXV010000711.1:0-2106 GCA_965652755.1 uncultured Chryseosolibacter sp.
CCGACCTCAGCCGCGAAAGAAATATTTTCGATTTACCAGAAGGATCTTGCGAGGTTCCAACTGCCAACACCCCATCACCAAGCGCACCCTGCATCGGGTGGACATAGTTCACCTGGACTGGATCGGGCCAATTTCCGGGAAAATATGGATTGGATTCAGTACCTGATCCATTGCGCTTGAAATAAAACAAGCCTAACCTCTTGTTGGCATTTGTTCCAAGAAGATCAATATTCGAATACCCAAATACATGAAATTCATTCAACCCTCGTTGAACAGTCCTGACAGCAACATCCTGCCTGCCACCAAATCCCGGTGTAATCGGACTCCAATCATTGTTCGAGAATTGATTCAGGCTTTGATCAAAGCGATAATTGAAAATGTCACCGAGATCGGGATCGGTCACGTTCGCCAGTCCATAAGTGCTGGTAAATTCCGTTGTTCCGGAAACGATGAATCCTCCATCCTGAAGGGGGGTTACGGATCGGCTAAAGTCATTTGCCGCAGTGCCGAAACTCACGCTGTCTAGGACTGTTCCCTCGGGTGAGATCTTGAGAAGCTTGAGATCGCGTTGCGTAGTGCTTACCTTTTGAAAGTCGAGCAGAATAATGAAGTTGCCATCGTTGGTAGGCTCAACGTCCTTCGCCTCCCAGATTTCGTTCGCTGCGGGGTTTCCGCCGATCCTGGATTCCCAAAGTATATCGCCTATTTCATCGACCCTGAGAAGGTAAATGTCACTGTCAACATTACTTTGCGCGTAATTGCCAAGAAGCAGGAATGACCCGTCGGGCATCACAGCCATATCAACACCGTATTGATTGCCATCACTGCCATAATACTTCACAAAGTAGTTGAGGTCAGGATCTTCTGTATTACTTTCTGTGTCGCATGCGGAAAAAATAAAACAGAGCGAACCGAAAAAAAACAAAAGGAGGAAATCGAAATTCTTTCTTTTCATTTTGATCGTTTCATTTTTCGAAGCACTCCGCCAGTCCGGGCACGCTTTACTTCCCTTGGCTTATACAAAGGACGAACGAACCCAAAAGTCAGGGCAATGTTGTTTAACCGCACGTAATTATCCCTGTATCCATACGCATAAATCGGTACTGTGTTGTTCACGTGCTCCACAGTTGTGTGGTCCTCGTCAGGATCAGATAAAGAACGCTCTTCATTCGTAAAATTCTTCAAGCCGGCGCTGTAACGCGCTTCAACGAACACAAAATCCAACCCAATCTTATACTTCATTCCGGCCCCGACGATCACGGAGTGATTAATCGGATTTCGCCGCATCATGAAGTCGATATCCGGACTTTCGGCAGGGTTGGATCCTGATTCACCATCCAGATTCTTAACATTTTGGATAGCAAGGTTGGCTTTTGCTGTCAACAATTTTGAAACGGAGTAACCTGCATATCCATAGGGCCTGTACCGACCAACATTATCTGAATAAGCGACATATGCAGGCAGGTTCACCCAGGTCTCACGCTCGATAAAAGTTAGTTTATCGGCACTGTTGTTAAAATTGAAGTGACCTGTCGTAAAGAGTTCGAAACTTGTGTTTATGAAATTAGCTTCAATCCTTATTTTGAGATTGTCGTTGTAGCTGTATTCGCCCCCCACCCCGGCGTTATAGCCAGGCTTCCATTTATAGGAATCCTCCTCATTTGCCGCAACTTTATTATCCCGGATCATGCTTACAGGTGTCACATTCGACCCTGCCCCCACGAACCAGGAAAACTTCGGTGTCGCCGTGAACCGCTTGCTCAGATACACGATATCAATCGCGTGCAACTGCTCGTCGGGAATGAACTCGGGATTTGCTGCAAGCACCTCCAGGTAACTGCGCTGGGCACCGATGGGATCATCGAGAAGAAGGTATGTCTGTGTCAGCAGCAGGAAAGCCCGTTGCCTCTGATCGCGGTTGAACTTTGTGAGACAATCATTCAATACCGAAGGCACGTTGTAAAAATGTCCTGCATTGTATTCCTCCGTTGCCAACGCCAGCGTCTGTTCGCAATCCATTGTCTGGGCGGTTGCAAAAGTGGGAATCAGGACAAATAAAAAAATGATACGGTAAAATCTCCCCATACCTAAAAGTCATTGATCAAC
>CBFGXV010000712.1:0-2099 GCA_965652755.1 uncultured Chryseosolibacter sp.
TTATTTACATAAAAATTAGCGAAAACGTTGTAGTTAAGGTATATTTTTAACCATAAAGTCAGATAATTGCGACTTTTTCAAGAAAATTGGTCCCCGGTAGAATGTTATAGGGAACTTTTCGGTTTTTTGAAAGGAACGTTGGCGAAAGAAGATTTTACCTTCAGAAGATTTCAAATGGAGCTTCGCAAACGACCGTAGAGGAGTTACGAATTACGAATGCGGATAGTCTGGGGGCTGTTACTAATGGGTTGCTTTAAATAGTCAAGCAATGCACGGCCAGCACCCGCCATCCCGCTGGTAGCATTCGTCATTCGTTATTCTGCATTTATTCTGCATTCGTAATTCGAACGTCAGGCCAGCACTCATTCCCGGTTGGTAACAGTCGTAATTAAGAACGTAGAATGCGGAAATAGTGCCGGCTAATTGTTAATGCACTGGTTCAATAGTCAAGTAATGCCTGCAGCACCCACTACCCCGCTGGTAACATTCGTAATTCGTCATTCTTAATTCGTAATTCGAGTTCAACGTCCGTATTTCCTGAACCACCATTGAAAAACGACAAGCGCCCAGATGCGGGCGTGCACGTCTCCGGGATTGTTGGAGAAAAGCTTATTGATGAGCTTGCGGACTTCTGCGTAATCGAATATTCCATTTCCCTCTATCTCTTTCTGCGAGAGGAGGTCATCGACTACCAGGGTTCTCAATTCTTTCCGGAACCAGTCCAGCAAGGGAACTTCAAATCCTTTTTTCGGCCTGTTGTACAGTTCGGTTGGAAGCATTTCCCTGAAGCCGTCACGCAGGATCTTCTTACGCTGGCGCCGGCTTATTTTCCAATTCGCAGGCAAACTGAATGCGAAATTTACTACTTCGTGATCGAGGAACGGCGATCTTACTTCCAGCCCGTTCGCCATACTCATGCTATCAACTTTGAAGAGCATATCATTCTGGAGAACAAGCTCCATATCCGTAAGGAGGATGTCATTAATATCGTGGGTACTGCCGAAGTGTTTGAGGATGTGATCCTTGCGGCGTTCAAATTCACCGCCACCCAGATTGTCTTTTGAAATTGGTGAGAGCAGATTGGTCGCTCCCTCAACATCCGAAAATGCCGCGAGGGCCCAATACCGTTCGCCCGCGGATAGTTTTTTACCTTTTCCAAAACGCGCTGCCTGCCGGATGATGTTAGCCACAGGGTTGTTCCGGGACTGCGGCAGGCGCTCCCACAAGGGGCCCAGAAGCGCGATGGTGTTTTCCGCCAGTCCCGGATGCAACATCCGCTGAAACGCCTCGTGCTTGTTGTATCCTGCGAGCAATTCGTCCGCCCCATCTCCAGACAGTGCGACGGTCGCGCGTTTCCTCGTTTGCTTGCTGAGGATAAAAACGTTTATCGCAGAAGAGTCGGCGAATGGCTCATCGATGTGATCCAGGATGGCATTCACGTGCTGTACCAGGTCATCATTGGTCAGGGAGAATACGGTGTGTGACGTCCCGAAATGCTTTGACACAAGTTTTGCATAATGAGTCTCGTCAAAGAACTTGTTGTCCCGGAACCCGATGGAAAAAGTTTGCAGATCCGGTTTATGCCGGCTCGCCAGCCCTGTGATGACCGAAGAATCCAGTCCTCCGCTGAGGAAGGAACCGAGGGGAACATCGGCGACCAGGCGCCGTTGCACAGATGCATCGAGCAGTGATGCAAATTTGCGCTTAGCGTCATCATATGTCAGGTTGTTGTTTTCTGCAAGCGTTCGGTCAAATGGTATTGTGTACCATTTTTGTATTGCCAGTTTTCGTCCCGTGAGTGTAAGATAATGTCCGGGTAAAAGCTTCCGCACGTCTTTGAAGATCGTGTTCGGCGCCGGAATATAATTCAACTGGAGATATGTAAGGAGGGACGTGTGATCAAGTGTCTTGTCAATGCCGTACTGAAGCAAGGTTTTCATCTCCGACGCGAAAATGAATTTGTCCTCGTCAAATAAATAAAGCAAAGGTTTTTCCCCGAACCTGTCGCGGGCAATAAAGAACGACTGTTCCGCCTTGTCATAGATGCAAAAGGCGAAAAATCCGTTCAGCATGTCCAGGCATGTCTCTTTTTCCCGGAT
>CBFGXV010000713.1:0-2087 GCA_965652755.1 uncultured Chryseosolibacter sp.
TTTCAATAAAATCCCTGAATGACTTTTTATAGGATTCACTGATGGGAATCACATGCGTGCCAATCTGCACTTCGCCCTTGTGAATGGTGTCCAGCGCCTTGAGAGAAACAATGTAAGAGTGGTGGATCCGGATGAACTGATCCGCGGGCAATTGTGTCTCGAGTGTCTTCAGTCGTTGCAGGCTGACGATCTTTTGAGTTTTGGTGACGATGGTAACATAATCCTTAAGCCCCTCGACAAAAAGGATGTCGTCGTAGTTGATCCTGACCAGCTTTGTTCCATCCTTCACAAATACAAATCGCTCCTGTTTTCCGACTGGGGGCTGCTCCTGCGTTACGCTCTGCGGACTGATACGCTGACTGGCTTTATCCACAGCTTTCAAAAAGCGATCGAAAGTCACAGGCTTCAGCAGGTAATCTACCACGTCAAGGTCATAGCTTTCCAGCGCGTATTCGGAATAAGCGGTCGTCAGGATCACCAACGGTTTCTTCTGCAGGCTTCTGAGTAGACTGATGCCGGTGATCTCCGGCATCTGTATATCAAGGAACATCAGATCCACCGGATGATTCCGCAACACTTCCAGCGCGGTCAAAGGATTGGAGCACGCATCGATCAACTCAAGGTAAGATACCTTCCGCACATACTCCACCAGGAGGTTCCGCGCCAACGGCTCGTCTTCAACAATGAGGCACTTTAACTTCAAGATAATTGTATGTTCAATTGCACCGAATACCTGTCTTTCTGGTTTTCAACGGTGAGGCTATGCTTTCCTGGGTAACTCAGCTCCAGGCGCCGCTTTACATTCTGTAACCCGATTCCCGACTTTTGTTCAGCTTCCGGTTTGACAAAAGGCATCTTGCTGTTCTGCACGGTGTACACACATTCGTTTTCCCGGAGCTCTATTCGAATATCCACCCACGCCTGCGGGTGGTTGTTGCTTACGCCGTGCTTGAAAGCGTTCTCAAGAAATGTAATAAAAATCAAGGGGGCAATCAAAAAATCCTGCGGGTTTCCGCCCTTGATCGCGAACTTGATGGGGATCTGATCATTCAGCCGAAGTCGCTCGAGACTGATGTAGTTCTCCATATACTCAATCTCCTTACTCAGCGGAACAAGGGGATAATTGGAGTCATATATCATATAGCGCATCATCTGCGACAGTTTGGCGATCACTTCCGTGGTCTTTGCCGATTGCGTGTAGGCGAGGTAATAAAGATTGTTGAGGGTATTGAACAGGAAGTGCGGGTTAATCTGAGCCTTCAGGAAATTAAGCTCGGCGATCAGGCGTTCGTTCTCGACGTTTTTCTGCCGCGCTTCAAACTCGAACCAGTCCACTGCAAATCTGATCATTCCAAGGAAGATTACAATGAAAAGGTTGGTTGTCACCACCTGGATTACGTAGCGCGTCGTGTACATAAAACCCGTACCACCGGTGAATCCGTCGAGCAGATAGCGCCCCATGGCAACCCTGATAGTTATGAGTACCGCAAAGGTCACGACAAATTGAAGCAGGTATTTTCCTACTTTTTTATCTTTCAGAAAGGCCGGTAGTAAAATAAAATAATTCAGATAGCCGATCAGGAGTGCAAAGAGCAATTGCACGCCGACAACTCTAACCACCGTTTCCCAGTCGATGTCCGCGCCCCGCTGGTGCGACAACACCTGGTACAGAAAGAATGACAAATGCACACACCAGAACGATATGTGCAACAGCACAACCCGGTTCCGGTTTATAAATGATTGCATGGTCTGCGTGATTGGACTTGATTAAAGCACTAAAGGTACGCCTCCCCGGACTATTAAGCGTCGGGCGCGAAGTGTTTTCGACTGTTTTAATCATCTGTTCGACAGATGAGCCAGTTTGGCAGGAATAGGTAAAAGTCGAATATATGAAGGAGATGTCGATTGAATTACGCCGATAGTCTAATAATCACCTCAGCTCGGAACAATGTGCTAAGTTTGCCGTTTCTTTCCCTGTACCGTGGCGCAGAGGGAATGGATCTCAGTGTTCTCGCAGGCCGCCACTGCAGGAAGTTGTAAACAATTGATCGATTTATTCATGAAACTAACCTTTACTTTTTTAGCTG
>CBFGXV010000714.1:0-2078 GCA_965652755.1 uncultured Chryseosolibacter sp.
AGATAAAAGAAGATTCAGAAGTTATCCGGTGCGTCAGGAATTTTCAGACACCGAGCCAGTGGTGTTTGAGAGCCAGGTGTACAACGATATATTCGAACCAATCTACGGGAATTCAGTTGAGATCGACATCACGCACGAAGATGGACAGCGTACAAATTACACTTACGTGATAAGTCCGGGAAATACCCGTTATCAGATCGGCGGTTTAAAGGAAGGGGTGTACCGATATCGCTCAAGCACGGTGCTCGGCGGAAAGACAGAAAGCGTGCGCGGTGAGTTTGCTGTCGTGGAGCGGCAGGCGGAGCTGCAGAATCTTACGGCTGACTTTGAGTTGCTCAGAAAACTCTCGGAAAACAGCGGTGGCAAATTCTATGCGGCCACCAACATTGCGACCCTGAAATCAGACCTGCAAAAAACCGAAGCTACGAGTGTTATCCATAGCGAGGAGACCTACGACTCTATTATCAACCTGAAATGGGTCTTCTGGTTGCTGTTAATTCTTGTCACGGCAGAATGGGGGTTGAGAAAATTCTACGGATCGTACTGATGATTCGTCCGGGAACGACTCATAGCGGGTGAAGGTCACGTCAGCAGATCTTCAAGAGCCTTGTTGACGGTGCGGAACTGAAACTCGAAGCCGGCCTTTTCGATCTTCTCCGAGGAGATCTTTCCTCCGCGCAGGACAAGGTCCGCTACTTCACCTGCGATCAACCTTACAACGAATTCCGGTATTGGAGGCAAGAACAAAGGCCTCTTCAACACATGAGCGATCGTGCGTGTCAACTCGCGGTTTGTAACCGGATTCGGAGCCACAGCATTAAAGGCTCCTGCCATTTGAGGATCCTCGATCGCTTTGATGTAAATCCGACAAAGATCATCGAGGTGAATCCAGTTGAAGTACTGATTGCCTGTTCCGAGCGGTGCGCCCACGAAATATTTGACCGGTGTGACGAGCTTTCCCAGCGCCCCCCCTTCTCTGCCCAGGACCACGCCGGTCCTGATCATTACTTTTCGAATGGCAGGGTCAGGGATCTGCTGCACTTCTTTTTCCCATGCGACGGTGACCCCTGCCATAAAATCGTTCGCGGGCGGATCAGTCTCGACAAACGCCTTTACCCGCGGATTATCCAACCCGTAATAACTTATGCCTGATGAAGAAATAAATGTCCGGACTTCGTGATCAGTTTCCTGTAATGCTTTTGCCAGGAGTTGCGCCGATTGCGTTCGACTTAGCAGGATCTCCTTTTTTCTCCGTGCGGTCCACCTTTTGTCTGCAACGCTGGCACCAGCGAGGTGGATGATGACATCAACATCGCGTAATGCCTCGGTATCGATCTGCTGCGCTGCCGGATCCCAGCGAAAAGAAGGTATGGACGAACGGCTTTTCGATCGTCCGAGATGTGAAACTTCATAGCCTCTCTCGAGCAGTAAGGTGCTAAGCCTTCCGCCGATCATTCCGCTTCCTCCCGTGATCAAAACCTTTTTTGTTTTTTTCATAAAGCACCAACCGGCAATTTTTCAGTAGTTTTGTTAATTATACCTAAATAACCATGACTGTTGTGAAAATATTTTTTGCAGTTCTGTTCCTTCTGCCACTTTCGCTCTCAGCTCAATCTGTTGAAACGAAAAAAGAAACATCGCTCATTGATGGGGTTAACGCATCCGGGTACCAGGTTGTTTTGCCGGGAGCCAAAGACGAGGTCGCAAATTCGCTGGCGCGATATCTGAAAAACCTTGGGAAGACGAGATCTTCGGGAGACCATATCACTGTTACCGAGCCCGTAATCGCCGGGAAAAAATATTCCGGCTTGCTTTATGCTGCCTGCAAACAGTCGGGAAATAACTCAACCGCATGGATTGGTGTTGCTGATGAGGGCAAGGAATCCGGTATCGACCGCAACCTTGAGAAGCTTGTTTACGATTTCGGCGTCGCGTTCCATCGCGAACAGATCCAGGCGCAAATCGACGAATCAGTGCGGGCCCTGCAAGTGGTTGAGAAGCAGCAACAGCGGCTCGTCAATCAGAATAAGGATCTCAACAACCGTATAGAAAGCAACAAGCTGGAAAAGATCCAGCTT
>CBFGXV010000715.1:0-2078 GCA_965652755.1 uncultured Chryseosolibacter sp.
GAACGATCGGTGGAACCTAACCGGCGCCGGCTCATGAAAGCGATCGGCGTTGAGGACAAAAACATTCCGCTTCACACTTTTAAACTGGAACTTAAGGACCGGCACCCCGAGGTGATGATGGAGAAATACACCATCAACAGCGACCCACTGATCGTCGCTGAAACCGCAAAGTATCGCGTATATCGTGTCCGTTGGCCCGTGCTCAACAGGGTGAATGGAGAGGGCCTGCTTCTTGAGCCGAAGACCTCTCCACTTGCAAACATCGTCGCGGTTCCTGACGCCGATCAGACGCCGGAGCAATTAGCGGGGCTTGCACAAGGTATCCCTGCTGAGTCGCAATTTGCGCGGCGACTCGTCGAGAACGGGTATCAGGTGCTGATCCCGGTGCTCGCCAGCCGCGAATATCTTTTTCCGGGCACCACCCAACAGCAAACCCACCGTGAATGGATCTATCGTCAGGCATTTCACATGGGTCGCCACATCATCGGATATGAGGTCCAGAAAGTCCTTGCGGGTGTCGACTGGTTCAAGAAGCAGAACAAAGATCTGAAAATCGGTGTAGCCGGATACCACGAAGGCGGGCTCATTGCATTCTATTCCGCTGCGCTTGACCCGCGGATCGATGCCGCGCTGGTGAGTGGTTACTTTAACTCGCGTGACGGCTTCTGGAACGAGCCGCTTTACAGGAACATCGACAATCTCCTCACGGAATTTGGGGACGCCGAGATTGCGACCCTCATCGCGCCAGGGGCGTTGATCATAGAACACAGCTCCATCCCGGAAGTCGTTGAACAATCCGTAAAGGCCGGCGAGCCCCAACAGAATGTCAGCGGTTGGCCATTCACAGGATACAAGGGCACATTAAAAACTGCAGATGGAAAAAACGTCGCTGAAGAATTCCAACGCCTTGACGGGCTCATGAAAAAAGATTTCCAGGCCCGGCATCTGATCAGCGGTAAGAATTACCAGCCCCTCAGCTTTGGCTCGCAGCCAGCCATGGAAAAGTTCGTCTCATTCCTTGGAGGAAAAACTAAATTGCCCATCAGCGCGGAGTTGCCCGCTGATCAACGCAAGAATTTTGATGCGCGTGAAAGAGAGTTGCGCCAGGTAAAGGAAATGGAAGATCACGTGCAATTTCTCATGCGCGACTCCGATTATGAAAGGAACCGGTTCTTTCTTTACGCAGTGATGCCGGAGTTTGAAAAACGCACGTGGAGTACGAAACCGTCCCATCCCTCCCATTCGCCGGCCAAATTCATCGGTGAAAGCAGGCGCTATCGGGAAATCTTCCGCGATGAGATCATCGGTCGTTTTGAAGAGGACTTGTTACCGCCCAACGTACACACGCGGAAGCTGTACGACAATGAAAAATGGACGGGATATGAAGTTCAAATGGATGTCTTTCCAAAGCTACAGGCCGCGGGCATCCTGCTGATACCGAAAGATCTGAAAGAAGGAGAGCATAGGCCTGTCGTTGTTTGTCAGCACGGTCGCGACGGATTTCCTCAAAGACTGATCGAGGACGGATATACGGCGTACAACAAGACGGCGTCGAAACTTGCCGACCGCGGCTTTATTGTGTATGCTCCTTACAATCCCTATCGCGGGGAAGAAAAATACAGGTGGCTCGTAAGAAAAGCCACGGGTGTAGGAAAGTCAATGTTCTCTTTTATTATTCCGCAGCACGAGCAGACACTGCGATGGCTTGGCTCCTTGCCTTTTGTTGACAGGGACCGCATCGGATTTTATGGCCTGAGCTTCGGCGGTGAAACAGCGATGCGTGTACCTTCAGTGCTCGATGGTTACTGCCTTTCTATATGCTCGGGAGATTTCGGGGATTACACGCGGAAAGTAACAGACACACATTTCAATCGCGGCTTTATGAACAGTATGGAGTGGGAAATACCGGTTTTCAACATGGGCAACACATTCAGTCATGCCGAGATGGCATACCTGATCTTTCCCCGTCCCTTTATGGTTGAGCGCGGCCATGATGACCTTGTGCAACAAACGGAATGGGTATCCTATGAATACGGAAAAGTTAAATACCTTTACGACCAGTTTGGACTCGGTGACAA
>CBFGXV010000716.1:0-2057 GCA_965652755.1 uncultured Chryseosolibacter sp.
TCGTGAGTGCACCATCGTGGGGCAAGGCATAGGGGTGGCGTTGCGCGGCCTGAAGCCAATCGCTGAAATTCAATACCTGGATTATTTTATCTATGCGTTGCCGACGATGTCGGATGACCTGGCGTGTCTGTACTATCGTACAAAAGGAGGACAGAAGGCGCCACTGATTGTTCGCACACGTGGACATCGTCTTGAAGGTGTTTGGCATGCCGGCTCTCAGGTGGGAATGCTGTTGAGTTCTCTTCGCGGTATTTACATCATATCACCGCGCAACATGACGCAGGCTGCGGGTTTTTATAATACCATGCTGAAGTCAGATGATCCATCGGTGATCATCGAGTGTCTGAACGGCTACCGGTTGAAAGAAAGACTTCCGGATAATGTCGGCGAGTTTACAGTTCCTGTCGGAGTCCCTGAAATTCTTAAGTCTGGTACTGATATCACCATTGTTACTTATGGTTCAATGTGCAGGATTGTTATGGAGGCCGCGGAAGACCTGGAAAAATTTGGAATCTCTGCCGAGGTCATCGATGTTCAGACTTTAGTTTCGTTTGATATCCACCATTCCATTCTCGAGTCTGTAAAGAAAACCAGCAGAGTTGTTTTTGCAGATGAAGACGTACCGGGAGGTGCTACTTCATTTATGATGCAAAAAGTATTGGAAGAGCAGGGGGCGTATAACTTCGTTGATTCCAAACCCGTGACGATCACGGCGAAAGAACATCGGCCAGCATATGCATCGGATGGTGATTATTTCTCGAAGCCAAATGCTGAAGACGTGTTTGAGATAGTGTATGGTGTGATGAGCGAGGTGGACCCAGCGCGGTATCCAGCTTTGCCGTAAAGTTAGATTTCTTCCAGGCGGAAATCAGGCGTAACGATCGTATTGCTCGCGTTCAAAGCCTTATCATAAATCGTGATCTCCAGCCTTAGCGTTTTTGTACCGAAGGTGGCGAGAAATCCTGAGCTGGTCATGGAGTAGTTGATAATTCCTTCAAGTGGTCTGTCGCGATCGGTCAGTTTGGGAATGCGGCCATGATGTGTCGTGCAGTATTCTTTTGCCCAATCGTATTCCGTATAACTTCCATCGGTTTCCCTGACAAAGAACTTTACATACATGTTGTATTGTCCGGGATTCGGCTTGATATAAAAATGGTCGACAACGGCGTAGTAATATTCCGAAGGGTTGCTAAGGCGGTACAAGCTGTCGACTTTCGTTGCAGTATTTTTAATCAGGTGGCGGTCTTCCTTCCAGATATAAATCGTGTCCGGACGGTCATTTTGATTCAGGTACGACTCGACATAAGCCGCACACTTGTAAGGATCCACGTAAGGGGGTAACGATGGAAATCCTTCATTTCGATGTTGCAACGTAATCAATTCACCGGAATCGGGTGTAGGCTCCCAAATAAGGTATGATGACTGCCTCGGGGTCTTTTTGGTTTTGCCCAGAGCGTATCCTGTAAAATTCTTAATCAAAAAAGAGGCTACCGGCGTGGCTGTTCCTCCTTTATTAGTATAAAAATTGATGTCATTGTATGGAGGTTCACTGAACGTGGGATCCGTTGCATCATAACCGACATCGCCATCACCGTCTTGAAATGATACAGATACAACCAAAGAATCCTCACCGGTTGAAGCTCTTGAAAAGGAAAGTCCTTCGAACTCAATAAAGGGTGCGGTACTGAAATCCGGTTGGTCAAAGCAGGCGCTGAAGATTAAGGCGGAAAAAACAAATAATAATACGCTCCGTACCGGTTTCATCTCTAAATTTGAATTCTCAAGTTAGTTAACACTTGCAAACTTTTAAAAGTTTTACTTCGAAATTATATACCGTAAACGAAACTTCCTTTCCAGATATTGCGCTTGAAATCTTTCAATTTCAGGCTTTCAGCAATCCGGTTTATAAAGCGTTTATAGAAAATCTGGGCATCTCTGCCAAATCGGTCACAACACTCGGGCAAATCCCTTTTTTGCCAATTTCTTTTTTTAAGTCACATACGATCAAATCGGGAACTTGGATTCCGCAAGCGATATTCACCAGCAGTGGTACGACC
>CBFGXV010000717.1:0-2050 GCA_965652755.1 uncultured Chryseosolibacter sp.
ATTGGAAAAAAGCGGCAACAAGAAGGATCCGCGAGCATGAGTAATCCTGTTGTGATCTCCTATGCTGCTAACGATACAACGTAGCAGCTATACGTTGATTTGACAAACGTTGGCATTGATCTTTTACCTTCTGCTTCCTATGTAGAACTAATCAAGCAATGGTATGAAAAGAATTTTACTCGTCCTGTTGCCGTTGCTGTTTTCATTAACGGCAGGGGCGCAGGAAACACAAGTTACCGGCAGGGTTGTCGCTGCTGAAGATGGATTGCCAATACCCGGTGTCAACGTCGTAGTTGAGGGAACCTCAAAAGGGACCACGACGGATGTCGATGGAAACTACGCTTTGACACTGGCAGAAAGCGAAAACACACTTGTTTTCTCTTTCGTAGGATTCAAATCTATAACCACGCAAGTAAACGGTCGATCAACCATCGATATCACTCTTGAATCGGATGTCACGGCACTGGAGGAGGTAGTAGTTGTCGGTTATGGCGAACAACGGAAGATCGACATCACTGGTTCGGTATCAAACGTCGGCGGTGAAGAGATCACTAAGCAACCCGCAGTAAATCCGATCAGTGCCTTACAAGGCAGAGTTGCCGGCGTGCAAATCACAAACTCCGGCGCACCGGGAGCTTCCCCACAGATACGCATTCGCGGTACAGGAACAGTGCACGGCAACCCGAACCCGCTCTATGTCGTCGACGGCGTTTGGTATGACGATATCAGTTTCCTGAACCCTGGGGACATCGAGAACATCAGCATACTTAAAGACGCATCGTCTCAGGCAATCTACGGTGTTCGCGCGGCTAATGGCGTTGTGCTCGTTACAACAAAAACGGGCAAGCGCGAAGGACCTGCTACGGTATCCTATAATGGCTTCGTCGGATCGCAGGTCGTGACCAACCAGGTCGAAATGGCGAATGGTCCCCAATATGCTACGATGATCAACGAACTCGACGTGGCAAACGGAGCGACTCCGCGTTACGCCGATCCCGCTTCATACGGGACGACCGACTGGTTCAGGCAGATCCTGCGGGCTGCATTGATTTCCAATCACCAGATATCTGTTTCAGGTGGAGGAGAAAAATCATCATATAATTTTTCGGTTGGGTATCTCGACCAGGAGGGTACGGTGGAAGGAAACGAGTTCAGACGTTTTACCGCCAGACTGCAGAATGATTTTCAAGCCTTTGATTTTCTCAAGGTTGGCTACACGATCACAGGTGCGATGAATAACTCCGAGGACATCCCCGGTGGAATTTTTCATGAACTTTATTCGGCTTCGCCTATAACCCCCGTGTATTATGCCGATGGGACCTACGGTGATCCTAATGATTACAAGGCCGGTTCCTCCAACCTGTTCAATCCACAGGTCACCCTGGATTACTTCGATCAGGATTCAAAAAATTACAGGATGACGGGAAATGTTTTTGCGGAGCTTACATTCCTCAAGAACTTCACTTTCCGCTCAAGTCTTGGCGGCGACTTTGGTGAAAACGAATTGCGCAACTATGCACCACAATATGCGGCAACCCTGGCTCAGAGAAGATCGGTGAGTCTGCTGAGAAGGGAGCGGTCAGAGACCCGCAACTGGATTCTGGAGAATACATTGACTTACAGCAATCAGGACGACGAGGACCACAGTCTTACAGTGCTCCTCGGCCAGGGCGCCCAGCAGTATCGCTTTTACAAGCTGGAAACCACTGCTGAGAATGTTCCGAACAATAGTGAGGGAGATCACTATCTCACGCTCGGAAATCCCGGGACAAGATTTGTGGATGACGAAGGCGACCTGTACACCGTGGCTTCTTATTTCGCAAGAGTTAATTACTCATTCAGAGACCGCTACTTGCTGACCGCATCGCTTCGCGCCGATGGTTCATCAAAGTTCGGAGAGAACGACAGATGGGGTTACTTCCCTTCCATAGGTGTGGGCTGGGTTCTCAGCGAAGAGGGGTTCATGGAGAATCAAAGTATTTTCGACAACCTGAAACTTCGCGGCAGCTGGGGCAAGATCGGTAACAGCTCGGTGCCCTCCAATACATCG
>CBFGXV010000718.1:0-2049 GCA_965652755.1 uncultured Chryseosolibacter sp.
AAACTAGTGGAACTTCGCGCAATGCATAAGACAGATCCTACCGGATACATTGGCGACGAAAATGCGGTAGCTGATCTTGCGCACGTTCGGAAAACGATTCGTGGCTCGTATGTATTCCCACACCAGCTTCATTCTTGTATGGAACCGATTAACTGTACGGCGCATGTGTCAGACGATGGTTGTGAGTTGTGGTTGGGAACACAGGCGCCGCACTTGATCGTCAGCGAATTAAACCGTGTTTTTAAATTTCCGGAAGATAAGGTCAAGATTAATCTCTTTCCTTCGGGCGGTGGTTTTGGCCGGAGGTACTATCCTGACATGGCTGTTGAAGCTGCTTTTATCTCCAAATCGGCGGGTAACCTACCCGTTAAAATGATCTGGACGCGGGAGGACGATCACCAGGCCAACCTTGGTCACCTTTACCAACATCTGGAATACCAGGTCGCTTTGGATAAGGACGATCACGTATATGCATGGTACGAAAAGGAGCTCCGGTCGTATACATGGGCGGCGAAATATGCTGACCCGCAACTGCCATTTATGGCGTAAGACATTCCCAACATCCGCTTCGATTTCGAAGATGTGATCGAAGATGAACTGGTCCACTCGTCGGCATGGCGTGGGGTCGTAGGTCACGGGCGTTTTTACAGCGAATGTTTTATTGACGAGATCGCAGCAGCGCTTAAAATGGATCCATACGAATTTCGGTTGAGCTTGCTAAAGAAAGGCCGTGATGTATTTGTTGGTGACATCTATCCCGTGTCAAGCTCGCGTATCATTAACGTTTTACAGCTCGTCGCAGAAAAAGCAGGCTGGGGAAAAAAAATGGAACCTGGCCGTGGAATGGGCATGGCCGTTTGCCCCTATGGTAACAGTTATTGCGCTGTGGTCGCGGAAGTCACCGTAAGCCCCGGCAAATTAAGCGTCGACAAAGTCACCATCGGTGTGGATTGTGGTAAAGTGGTCAATCCCTCCGGCGCCAGCAATCAAATTGAGGGCGGCATTGTGTGGAGTCTTACTGCTCTCCTGTATGGTGGTTATCCAATAAAAAATGGCAGGGCTGTTCAAACGAACTTTCATGAAAATAAATTATTACGAATGGATGAATGTCCTTCGATGGAAGTACATTTCGTAGATAGTCAGGATGAAAGGCCTTGGGGTATCGGCGAAATATCGAGCCCGTTAGGGGTTCCCGCGGTGCTAAATGCGATCTTTGCAGCTACTGGTAAACGAATCAGGAAAGTACCGATCGTCTTAGAGGACTTAGACAGAGTTTGAAGTTCGAGGTTGTACTCTCAGGTTGCTATTGTCATAGGAAAGTTTCCCTGTCCCTTCCATTTAGCAATGAACGCGGAGGCCGCTCAACTTCGAACCTCCAACCTCAAACCTCGAACTCAAAACGGATTTTCGATACTCAATATGAAACTCCTTCTCTTGCTATCTAATGAATGACCAATCACCTGTTTCTTTTCTACTAAAGCTTTCCTTCCGGGAGACGGAAGGCCTGTAATCTTTTCGATTGCTTTGCTTAGCAACTCCTCACGGATGTCACCCAATGGATAGATGAAAAGGTCGTTGTCTTTATTTTCAAGATCTGGTGAAAAGCCACTACTATACTCGGATTGATTAAGGCTGTTATATACTTTTACAACTATAGGTTGCATACCCCAAGTGTTCTTTGGATCACGCTCATCATAAATCGAAATAGATCCAACGTTTTTTCCATAAGTGACATCACCTATAAGAAATACATCCATATAGGGATTCAGTCCGTTAATGATTAGTTCGCTCGCCGAGGCTGTGCGCGAACCGGTAAGGATGTAAACCCGACCTGATAACTGATCACCGACGTTCTGAGTTTTTGCTTTTAGCTTGCTGACTAGAAACGACTCGCCAGCATTCGGATCGGAAAGTATTTCATTTTCGACCTGCGTGTTATATTCTCTCCTAAAAAATATTTTGTTGTCTGGACTAGGAGCAATAAGACTTGCAAGATTGTTTGCCGATACTTCAGATCCACCGCTGTTAAAACGAAGATCGAGCACGAGA
>CBFGXV010000719.1:0-2032 GCA_965652755.1 uncultured Chryseosolibacter sp.
AAGTCATGAACGAATTTTTTGAAAGCAGGCTGAATGTCAACCGTCGTCATTTTCTCGGTAAGTTAAGCCTGGGTCTTGGAAGCGTCGCCCTGGGTTCCTTACTGGTACCGGGGCTGTTCAGAGGCGAAGGAGATGAGGATGCCGTCGCAGTTACCGGGATGCCGCATTTCGCTCCCAAGGCAAAGAGAGTAATCTACCTTTTTCAGAACGGCGCGCCATCTCAGCTCGAAAGTTTCGACTACAAGCCGTTGCTTAACAAAATGCATGGGCAGGAGTTGCCGGCATCGGTGCGTATGGGCCAAAGGTTGACCGGCATGACTTCGAACCAATCCAGCTTTCCGCTGGTGGGATCTCATTTCAAGTTTGCGCAGCACGGGAAATCGGGAGCCTGGGTAAGCGAGATATTTCCAAACATGGCCAAAATTGTTGATGAGCTATGTTTCGTCAAAACGCTGCACACGGAAGCCATTAACCATGACCCCGCGCTTACTTTCATGCAAACCGGCGCGCAACAGGGCAACCGACCGAGTATGGGTGCGTGGCTGAGCTATGGACTGGGCAGCGAGAACAAAAATCTCCCCGCTTACTGTGTCCTGCTTTCACGGGGAAGGGGTAACGGCCAGGGTGTATATTCCAAATTGTGGACAAACGGATTTCTTGACAGCGTTCACCAGGGCGTGCAATTCAGCAGCGGCGAGGAACCGGTCTTGTACCTGAATGATCCAACCGGAATAGACCGCGCGAGGACGAGAAAGATGCTGGATCATCTCGCAGAGTTGAACAGCATAAGCTATCAGCAATTCGGCGATCCTGAAATTCAAACCCGGATCCAGCAATACGAAATGGCTTACCGGATGCAAACCGCAGTTCCGGAGTTGACAGACGTATCAAAGGAACCGGATGACATTGTCAGAATGTACGGACCGGAATGTCTTGTGCCCGGCACTTATGCGGCTAATTGCCTTCTTGCCAGAAAACTTTCCGAGGCAGGTGTGCGCTTTGTTCAGCTTTATCATCAGGGCTGGGACCAGCACGGTAATCTGACGGGCGAAATGCCTTTGCAGGCGAAAGATGTTGATCGCGCGTCGGCCGCGCTCGTCATGGATCTCAAGCAAAGAGGCTTGCTCGACGAAACACTCGTGATCTGGGGCGGTGAATTCGGGAGGACGAACTATTGCCAGGGTGATTTGAACGTCAACAACTACGGACGTGACCACCACCCGAAGTGTTATACGATATGGATGGCTGGCGGTGGTATCAAACCGGGCATCACATACGGAGAAACAGACGAGTTCGGATATAACATCGCAAAAGAACCGGTACACGTAAATGATTTTCACGCTACCGTATTACATCTGCTCGGACTGGATCACGAAAAATTGATCTTTAAACATCTTGGCAGAAGATACAGACTTACCGATGTAGGGGGCAGAGTGGTAAACCGAATTCTCGCTTGACAACATGGAACGTCTGAAAAAAATTATAGGAGATGCGGTCTTCGTGATCCAGATCCTCATTGTGTTCATTCTTATTTTCGAAAGCAGGATTGCGGCGCCACCTTTGGTTCAGGCCATTGGTCGCATGCACCCGTTACTGCTTCACCTGCCCATCGGACTGCTTCTGGTGACTGTGATCCTCCTTTATACGCGGAAATATTTTGAAGGAAGATCACTCGACGATCTGCTGGGGCTGTTATTGTACTCCACCGCGCTCACCGCTTCGCTCACCACCCTTATGGGTTTAATCCTTTCACTTGAAGGCAGCTTCGGAGCCGGTCAACTGCAGCTTCATAAATGGCTGGGAGTCGCGCTGAGTTTTTTGTGCTGGGGCTTACTGGCCGCCAAAGAAAACTTCAGGATCCTGAAACCAATTGGATTGACCGGTGTCATTCTCTTGATCTTCACGGGACACTATGGAGCAAATCTGACACACGGCGAAGATTTTGTGTGGGCTCCGCTCATAGAGGAAGAAGGCCGCGTCGCGCGTGTGATCACAGATTCGACAACCTTGTTTGCCTCAACGGTAGAGCCCA
>CBFGXV010000720.1:0-2016 GCA_965652755.1 uncultured Chryseosolibacter sp.
AAGAACTTACTAAACGATTTCCTCGCGTTTGACGGCTCCGCCAAAGTACTGGAACTCGACAGCGACACATCGAGGAACAAGGAAATTCTGGAAAAACTAAAAGTAAAAATCAAAAAGAGCTATGACTTATAAATATCCGTGGGTGCCCATTAAAGAGTACAAGGAAATTCTTTTTCACAAGTACGAAGGTATTGCGCGAATCAGCATCAATCGGCCAGAGGTTCACAATGCATTTACTCCTCTTACTGTAAAGGAGATGCTTGACGCGATGAATGTATGCCGGGAAGATGCAGGCATCCGGGTGGTGATATTGACAGGCGAGGGCGGAAAAGCTTTTTGCAGTGGCGGAGATCAGCGCGTGCGTGGGCATGGTGGCTATGTCGGCGACGACACTGTTCCGAGACTGAACGTTCTCGATCTGCAGAAGCTGATTCGCTCGCTGCCCAAGCCCGTGATCGCGGCAGTCGCCGGATGGGCCATCGGAGGGGGCCACGTGCTTCACGTTGTATGCGATCTGACCATCGCGGCGGAGAACGCAAGGTTTGGTCAAACCGGTCCCAAGGTTGGAAGTTTCGACGGGGGCTTTGGCGCTTCTTATCTTGCCCGGATCGTCGGACAGAAAAAGGCGCGTGAGATCTGGTTCCTCTGCGACCAATACGACGCGCACGAGGCGCTTGACATGGGGCTGGTGAACAAAGTGGTGCCACTTGAGAAACTCGAAGAAACGTACGTAGCCTGGGCAAAGAAAGTGATCGCAAAAAGTCCGCTGGCCATCCGCATGTTGAAATCGTCCTTTAATGCTGAACTGGACGGACAGGCCGGCATCCAGGAGCTTGCTGGTAACGCGACCCTCCTGTATTATCTCAGCGAGGAGGCGAAAGAAGGCAAGAACGCGTTCATCGAAAAAAGGGATCCCGACTGGTCGAAGTATCCGCAGTTTCCGTAGTCCAACTGTTTCAGAAAAGAGAGATGGTATATAGTAGAGAGGGTAGTGTATGTTGAACGTCTCAACACCATCCGCGCCGTCCGCGCTCGATCCGGGAGGAAATGGATATCCTTATTCCAGAATATGGATCAACGGAAGACATGTCTCGATTGAAAAGATCCTGCAGGACCGGGAAGAAAGTCGAACGTCGTTCGAAGATTCTGTATTTAGGTTTTTAAAACAGTGGTTGACCGGAGAGCAAAACTTCGATGTCACCACGAGCGGGTCAACGGGAAAGCCAAAACCGATCGTCATCTCCCGAAGTCAGATGATCATTAGCGCGCGACGTACCGCGGAAAAGATCGGACTGCACAATAACATTCGCGCTATGGTGTGCATCGATCCTCGTTACATCGGAGGAAAGATGATGTTGGTGAGATGTCTCGCGCTTGGACTGCGCATAATGGCGATCGAGCCCGTTGCAAATCCACTCATCAGGATCCCCGTGGACAAATGTGTACAATTCACCGCACTCGTTCCATATCAGATACATTCTATTCTTGAGTCAAAACATCCACATTTACTGAACGACCTCGACTCGGTCCTCATCGGTGGCGCGCCTCTAAGCGAATCATCGCGCAAGCAGTTAGACCGTTTCCAGTGCAGATGTTATGAGACCTACGGGATGACGGAGACAGTCTCACACATAGCGCTGAGGTTGGCGAACACCGCCGCGAAGCAGCCGTATTTTGAAACGCTTCCCGGCATTGATTTAAGCCTGGATGAGCGGGGATGTCTCGTTATTGAGGCTGATTACCTCAGGGACCCCGTTATTACAAACGACCTCGTCGAGATGGCAGGTCCCGGCAGGTTCATCTGGACAGGTCGCTGGGACAATGTGATCAACACAGGTGGCGTGAAAGTCTCTCCGGAAAAAATTGAAAAAGAACTTGAAGCAATCTTTGACAGGAACAACTTCACACACCGCTTCTTTATTGCCGCTCTGCCCGACGAAAGACTTGGCAGCAAGGTGATACTCATCGTGGAAGGTGTACAATTCTCCTCAGAATTGCTCGAGCGGTCGCTAGGCC
>CBFGXV010000721.1:0-2000 GCA_965652755.1 uncultured Chryseosolibacter sp.
GACATTTCCATTCCTCCGTCGTTGCGATCAGCGGATTGCCGTCATATTTTTCCCAGGGTCCCAGAAGATCTTTCGCGCGCGCCACACCGATGCCATAAGAACAGGCTCTGCCGCAACAACCTGCGCCCGCATAAAACGCATAGAAATAGTCGCCGTGACGTATCATGGAAACACCTTCGACCAGGTTTCCTTCCCATTTTGCATCGTTGCGAAAGAGCTCTTTCTTCTCGCCAATCAGCTTCTTGCGTGATTCATCCATCTCCATTGCCCAGATGGGGGTCGGCAGCTTAACACTGTTGCCGTCCTCTTTCCAGATAAGGTATAGCTTTCCGTTCTTATCACGCATGGGCCATGCGTCGATGGAGCCTGCCTCCTGGCACATCAAGGGACCGTGGTCCGTGTAGGGACCTTCTGGATTGTCGGCGCTCGCCACTGCAATACACAAGTTACCGCCGCGTTTGTGCGCTGAGTAGTAAACATAATATTTACCGTTTTCGAACGAGATCTCCGGTGCCCAGAAATAATAATCTGCCCATTGCGGAAGTTCCTGGAAGACGTGTCCTTTCAGCTCCCACTGAATGAGGTCCTTTGATTCAAGAAGCGGAAAGAGTGGCGCCCAGTTGGAAGTAGTTGCCGTCGCCCAATAAGAAGAGCCCGACTTTGTAACAGATGGATCCGGGAAATCTCCCGGCATTACAAGCGTTTGCGCCTTAATATAAGATACAAAAAATAAGGAAATAGACAAAATAAAATATCGCATATTGAAGTGTTTCACTGTTTAAAAAAAGCGCTATCCCTGAACTATTTTTCTCCTGACGGGGGATCGATCGCGGCTCCGAGGGCCACGGGTTTTCCAAAGTCCGGGAAGCCGTCGCTGGTCCACGTAAATTTTTGAATCCGCGGAGAGCGGTTCCCTCCACATCCCTGGCCCGACTGTGGATTAGCGTGGTACATGATCCAGTCCTCTGTGCCGTCGGGCGAGGTGAAAAAACTATTGTGCCCGGGTCCGAAGGCCTGACCGGAAACATCTTTCTCGAATACCGGTTCAGATTGTTTCGCCCATGAGTTCGGATCAAGGGGATCGGCGGTTGCAGGAGCGCTTAGCATTCCCAGTGCATAATCATCGGTCCAGCATCCGCTCGCTGAGTAGATCACGAAAATTTTTTCCTCGGACTTGAGGATCTGCGGCGCTTCATTGATGGCGGGAACTCCCCCATTCTTTTCCCAATCATGATCAGGTTTGGAGATGAGTACTCTGTTTCCCTCCACCGTCAGGGGATCTGTCATCTTTGCGATATAGATCACTTGCTGCACATTGACATCACCTTCCCATCCGGACCATAAGAAATACAGATTGCCGTTGTGTTCCAGGGCGGTTCCGTCGATCGCCCATTTGTCATCCGGTAGTTCAAGTTCACCACGGTCCACCCATGTTCCTGTAAAAGGATCGGCCGACGAATTTTCGAGCACCCACATGCGGTGGTTTTCGTTGATGCCATCATCGGCGGCGTAATAGAAATACCATTTGCCTTGCAGGAAATGAATTTCGGGAGCCCATATCTGCTTCGAGTTCATTCCGGAAGCCGGCGGCGTCCATACGGTTTTCATTTCCGCGTTCCGCAAATCACTCATTTCCTTTGTTCTGTACAAACGCAGGTTCTTGCCCGTAGTATGCGTTACGTAATACCAGTCATCTTTTTGTATTACCCACGGGTCCGGACCTGATGACAACAGCGGATTGGTAAAAGTATTGTCAATTGCCGCGGGCTGAGTCGCCGCATCGTCCTCCTTGCACGCGAGGAGAATAATGAGTACCGGCACCAGCACATGCAGTCTCACAAGTTCTATCATAGCAGTTAACTTACGAAATATTTAAATAATAGGGATTGTACGAGCCATAATCGCAACGTACAATCCCCCTACCTCGGAAAAGCGATGATCGTTACCAGTCGGGATTCTGTTCAAGCGACGGGTTGATGTCGATCTCCTGTTGCGGAATC
>CBFGXV010000722.1:0-1997 GCA_965652755.1 uncultured Chryseosolibacter sp.
TCATCAAAGCGGTAGTCGTCCCGGGCGAAGCAGCGTTTGATATAGGCGACGATCAGGGTGAGGAAGTCGTCACTCAGACAGGGGCTTTTGGCGATCAGCGTGGTCAGCGAGATATTGGCTGAAGCGCCAATCACCAGGGCGTAGCGTTTCAGCGTGGTGTTAGGAAACAAGCTGTTCAAATGGGACTTAAGCTTGTTCAGGTCCATGTAAGACAGTTTGTAATCTTTAGGTAAGGAAACAATGGACACCACGGAGGAGCAGTTCTTAAAGAAATGCAGGTCTTTCAGTTCTGCCGGGTTGTAATCATTGTCAAGGTAGTTTTGCAGCGCTTCGCGGTAACGGCCGGATTCAATCGGCAGCAGGCTAATCCCTTCGATTGCCTGGGTGACTTTGTTGAAATGCGGCAGGTCGATGGAACGGAAGAACAAATCATCGATATCCAGGTCATCATTGTTCTTGTCAAAGATCTTTGCTTTGTCGGTATTCAGCGCAGTATCGGGAATCACCGATTCCGCGTAAGCAACCGCGACCGGACCCGCAAGGCTCATAAACAGGTCGTTGGCGTCGAGGCGAATCGTTTCACCGATATCAATGCCCGCACGGCGGAAATAATTTTCGTCGTAATCCGTGGTGACGGCCTGGGCAGTCAGGATGTTAAAGATCTGTTGGGAAATATATTGGTTTGCGTACTTTTCCATGGCATTGACATCGATGTGCTGGATGTCGCCATCGTCGGTTTCCTCGGCGTAACGCATGATGTCGTTAGAGATCAACATCATCGCATTCCAGGGACGGATGCGGTGCATCACACTGGCATCGTTGGTGTCTTCGTTGTCGAAGTTGTAGGAAAAATCCCACTCTTCCGCCAGGTATTTACATAACAGGCGCCCGGCGTTGATATGCAAGGCTTCTGACATTTCACCGCCGTGATCGGAAATATTCGGCAGGATGCAGATACCACTGGTGAAGATCGGCTCGAACACAAACGAATGACCGCGATTCTCTTCGTCTTCATTGGGAGAACGGGTATCAAAGGTTTTGCTCATGTAGGCGTACTGCTGAGCCAGACCAAACTCGGATGCCATGTCTGAGCCGGTACCACCACCCGCACTGAAGATATAAAAATACAGCCGCGACTGGTTGGCTTTAATACCGCAGGAATCAATCAGGTACGAATGAATAAATTTCCAATCGGCGTTAGAAAAACGTTGCGTATCTTTATTCAGGATAATCTTGGCCAGGTACTGCCCCAGGATCGGCGCGTTACCCGCACCGCCCGCATGTACCTCAGAAAGATCCATGATCTTCATTTTGGTGTAGTCATACAGGAAACCACTCTTCTCTCCTTTACTGGAGAAGCGAATACGCCCTTCAATATCTTTATCGAGATCGCCCAACATCACCAAGGGTTCAATCAAAAACACCGGCTTGGTTGCGGCCGTGTTGGATAAACTCAGGCTGCGTTTGATCCAGCTGATCGGGCGCTCCTGTTCGCGATGCTGACGTTCTTCGTTGTTGAATTCATTCAAATAGAAACTACGCGCGCTGTACACCAGGGACGCGACATCCAGGGCAATATTCGAACCGCAACGTCCTAATCCAATCAGGCACACGGAGGGAAAATCCTGCTGCTTTTTCAGGCTGTCTTCAATATCGGGATTGATATTGGGGAAAACACTGCTGCGCAGCTGGTCGAGATTGACCAGGATTTTATTTAAATCGCTCTCGGTAAAGTACATATAACTATCACCCGCAAAGGCGTTGCCTCCCACGGACGAATGACGTTTAACAGACTTCTTGATTACTGCCGGGGATTTTTCGTTGGTAATAACCTCGTCCTGATCAGTCGTGCGCGGGTTTTTTGTAGCCATGTTATGTGTCCTGCCTTAAGAAGGTTTTCCTGCATTTGCAAATGGATATCTTTTTTAAAGTAGACACTGGGTCACAGAATTACAAATTTACGTCATAGCATTTTCCATACCGGCCAGGTGAAATTT
>CBFGXV010000723.1:0-1991 GCA_965652755.1 uncultured Chryseosolibacter sp.
TATCGATCGCGCCGCGCCTCGCGAATTGCTGCCTTTGTATCTTGCTTTGCGAGCCTGCCTGCCACGCACAAGCCACAGCTCGGCAGGCAGGCCTTGCGCCTTTGCGTGATGCTTAAAAAAACCTTGCGATCCCTGCCACACTCCGCGTGATGCTTAATGCGTCCCTTCTACCACTGCACCCTCCGCGAACTGCGGCATTTAATAATCCTTAAAGGGCTCTGCGTCTTTGCGCGCAGCTCTGCATTTCAGCGTCTTTGCGTGATGCTTAAAAAAAACCTTGCGAGCCCTGCACACTCCGCGTGATGCTTCTACTAGTTCACACCCGAAACTATCCAACGATCGCCAACGAACTCACACCAACTATCACTGGCTTTCCGGCAAGATAACATGGAAAGTAGACCCGAGCCCCTCTGTTGACTCCGCGAAAATATCTCCGCCATGATTCTGCGCGATCTTCTTGCACATAGCCAGGCCGATACCCGTACCCTCATATTCATTCTTTCCGTGAAGTCTCTGAAAGATGTCGAAGATCTGGCTGGCATTGCGTTGGTTGAATCCGATGCCGTTGTCCTCAAAAGAGATCTTAAAGTAATTCAACTCGGGACTTAGCTCAGGATGGCTTTTTATTTCACTCTTCCCGAGACGCCGTACTGTTATGGAAATGCGGGGCGCCCTTTGTTTGTGAACAAACTTAAGACCGTTTGAGATCAGGTTGGCAAATAGCTGATTTATTTGAACGGGTATCCCCTCGATCACCGGAAGGCGGTCGGCAACGATGGTCGCCTTTTTTTCTTCGATCAACAATTCGAAATCATCCCGGATACTTTCAATAACCTTATTCAAGTCGATCTTGCTCGGGAAATGTCTTTCTTTTGAAAGCTGGGAATAGTTAAGGATGTCACGAATGAGTGATAACATCCTTGCGGAGGAGCTTTCAATTTTCTGTATCAAACTTTTTGCGCGCGGGTCAGCATCATCAATCGAATTGTGCAACATTTCTATGAATGTCGATATCTTGCGCGCTGGTTCCTGAAGATCGTGCGATGCGACATAGGCGAACTGAGCTAATTCATCGTTTGACCGCCGGAGGTTCTTGTTGGATTCAGCGAGTTCTTCTGTCCGCTCATTGACCAGCTCTTCTACGCGTTGCCGCGCCTTCACCTGTTCCGTTACGTCGGTGGCGACAGCCATGACTCCGCTGATCGCCCCATCCGCCTCGCGATATGCTTCGTATAAGAAGTTGATGTAAACCTTCTCCATGGCGCCGTCGCGCGGCAGCGAGATCGGGACAGCTTCAGCGCTAAAGCTTTCGCCCGTGGTGTAAACTCTTTCGAGGATCTCTTCGAACCCCTGGTGCCGCACCTCCGGAAGACCCTTGAAGATTGGCTCGTTTAACATCAGCTCCCTTGGCTTTCCCCAAATGTGGAACATGAGGTCATTGGCAATTTCCACCACAAACTCCGGCCCTTTGAGAATACACATCGCTACAGGGGCCTTCAGGATTATGTTGCGCAGGATCCTTTCGCTTTGTTCTACTTTTTTCCTCGCCAGTACCTGTTCCGTTACGTCCATGGCCATGTGGTGAATGGCATACACATTCCCCTGGGCATCCCTGATCGGTTTGTATATGTAGTTAAAGTAAAAAGGTTGTAACCTTCCGTCAACTTTAAGAATCGCTTCTTCCTCCTTGCCGACATACGATTCTCCGGTTCGGTAAACCCGCTCGAGGTGACCGAGGAATGGCTGATCGATGAGTTCCGGTACTGCATCTGCCAGGGTCTTACCGATAACGGATTCATCCTTCCCCCAATAGCCGATCATGATTCCGTTGACATACTGGATCCGCCGGTCGGTGCCGGTGTATAACGCTATGGCTACGGTCGACTCTGTGATAAGGGTTCTGTACCGCTGCTCACTCTCTTCAATCTTCTGCCGTGCAAGAACTTTATCCGTCACATCGATGGCGAGGATCATGATCTTCCTGCCGCTGA
>CBFGXV010000724.1:0-1987 GCA_965652755.1 uncultured Chryseosolibacter sp.
TACAAGGTGCCGATGCGGATCTACCCCGCCATCCATTACACGATGGGCGGGCTGTGGGTCGATTACAACCTGATGAGCACGATCCCCGGTTTGCACGTCCTCGGCGAAGCAAACTTCTCGGATCACGGCGCAAACCGTCTCGGTGCGTCGGCGCTCATGCAGGGTCTGGCAGACGGATATTTTGTGATTCTCTATACAATTGGAAATTACCTGGCCGATGATATAAAGACAGCATCTATCCCAACTGACCATCCCGCTTTCGTTGAAGCAGAAAAACATGTGAGCGACCGGATCAACCAGTTGATGAGTATCAAGGGGAAACAATCAGTGGAAAGCTTTCATAAACGGCTCGGCAAGATTATGTGGGACAAATGCGGAATGGCGCGTAACGCTGAGGGACTTAAGCAGGCAATTTCTGAGATTCAACAGCTAAAAGCGGAATTCTGGCGTGATGTGCGGATACCAGGAGCAATAAACGAAATCAACACTGAACTTGATAAAGCAAATCGTGTAGCGGATTTTATTGAATTGGGCGAGTTAATGTGTATCGATGCCTTGCATCGGAACGAAAGTTGCGGCGGCCATTTCCGGGAAGAGATGCAAACAGAAGAAGGTGAAGCCCGCAGGGACGATGCTGCATTTTCGTATGTTGGTACCTGGGAGTACAGAGGTGATCATGACTGGCAGCTTCACAAGGAGGATCTTAAGTTTGAGATTGCCAAACCGACACAGAGAAGCTATAAATAGTTGGGTTGACTGTTAAGTGCTAAGGGTGATGTATTGACTGTTCAAGTATTGTCATCATGCAGGAGTTTTACTAATCGTGGGGTCACACTATAAACTGACAGTTCATTCACACAACCGACAACACTTAACACTCAACACAAACGAACAAACACGTTGAAGTGAAAGAAGAGCATTACCTGTTTGTCTATGGCACATTAAGGAGCGGGTTTCAGCACCCGGTGAAGTATGAAATACGAAATGACATTGAATGGGCAGGAGAAGCTCAGATTAACGCGCGGATTTATGATATAGGAAGATACCCGGGGGCAGTGAGGGTCACCGACGGCAAGAAGATATTCGTAAGAGGAGAGGTGTATAGGATCAGGCACCCAAAAAAGGTTTTCCGGATACTCGACGAGTATGAAGGTTTTCACCGGGAAACACCTGGAACTTCCGAGTATGTACGTGACCAGGAATTAATTTTTTTACCGGATGGACGACATGTAACTGCGTGGGTATACTGGTATAATTTTCGAGTTGATGGAAAAAGACGTATTCGGCACAAGGACTACGTTGAATATTTAAGAAAGAAAGAACAGCGTAACAATAATATTCTGCCTTTTGAATTCTGAATTCTCAATGCAGAAGCTAACTTCAAGTTATGGAACATACTGGAATTAATCTGACTCTGAAAGTTTGGCGTCAGGCGAATAGTAAGGCAAAAGGCAGTTTCGTCACATACGAAGTAAAGGATGTGTCCACAGAAATGTCATTTTTGGAAATGTTCGATGTACTGAACGAACGACTCATTAGTGAGGGTCAGGATCCCATCGCCTTCGATCATGATTGCCGGGAAGGTATCTGTGGTTCATGTTCAATGTATATTAATGGCCGCCCGCATGGACCCTGGCATGCTACCACCGTTTGCCAGCTACACATGAGAGCTTTTCAGAATGGCGATACGATTGTGGTAGAGCCATGGCGCGCAGTTGCTTTCCCCGTTATGAAAGACCTCATGGTCGACAGAAGTTCTTTTGATCGTATTATCCAGGCCGGGGGCTATATTTCAGTTAATACGGGAAATGCAGTCGACGCAAATGCAATCCCCGTGGAAAAAGATAAGGCTGACGCATCATTTGCGGCTGCAGCCTGCATCGGGTGCGGAGCATGTGTAGCCGCGTGTAAAAACAGCTCTGCAATGTTGTTCATGGCTGCTAAGGTTGCCCATCTCGCTTTGCTGCCCCAGGGCCGCCCGGAGAGA
>CBFGXV010000725.1:0-1979 GCA_965652755.1 uncultured Chryseosolibacter sp.
AGTAACTCCAGCCGACGGCGTAAACCTCGCATGGGCCATTAACGGAACGGATTCTGTGAAGACAGAACTGGCCGCGGGAGCATTTACCCTTCCTGTAAAACCTGGCACTTATAAGGTAATTATTGATGCTAAAGATCCATACAAAGATGTAACCATGGAGGCTGTGCAGGTGAAGGATGGACAGGCAACCGATCTGGGCGAAATTGCACTTAGCAACTAACGGAACAGACGAAGAGTCGGGCAGGCTTTTTACAACGCGTGTTGGTTCGGGAACCTCTTTCAACAGGACCCCAACCGACAGGCGTTGTTTTCTTTTCCGCTTCGTGTGAGTGAAGGGCTTTGATTCGCGCCAACTTATCGTAATTGCTTATCTTTGCTGCGCTGAATTATGATCCATGAATTGTTGCAGCGGTACCAGCAAAATCCCCGCGTTTTTCAACTGGCGGACAGGCTTTCTTTTGCCCAGCCACAACAACTACACCTGAATGGATTACAGGGAAGCAGTGCAGCCTTTGTCTTCGCCGCATCGCTCCAGCACCCCAGCAACAGTCAGCTCAATCACGTCGTTGTTTTAAATGATCCCGAAGACGCCGCATATTTTCACAACTCGGTTGAAAATATTTCGGAGGCGCTCGACGTATTTTATTTTCCTTCCTCCTTCAAGAATCGAAAAAATTTCAGTCTGCTGAATAGTTCGCACGTGATGTTGCGCACAGAAGCGCTAACGCGTGTGGCAGCCGGCGGCAACCGGAAAGTACTGATTACTTATCCGGAAGCATTGATGGAAAAAGTGGTGGTAGCTGACCGGCTGTCTGCCAATATTATCCATCTGAAAACCGGCGACCGGATTGACACCGGCAAGCTGCTGCTGCAATTGGCGGAATATGGTTTTGACCGGACCGATTTTGTCTATGAACCCGGGCAATTCGCACTACGTGGTGGTATCCTCGATATTTATTCCTTTGGTAACGACAAACCGTATCGAATCGAGTTGTTTGGAAATGATGTGGACTCGATCCGGATTGTGGACCCGGAAACCCAGTTGAGTGAACGAAAGTTGTTGCAGGTGAGCATCATTCCAAATGTGGATACACAGTTCAATGATGACCGCCGGGTGTCTCTTTACGAGTTCCTGCCCGAAAACACGGTGCTGTGGGTAGAAGATACTGGTTTTTGCCGCGAGCGAATTATTGATACGTACGAAGACGTGGCCACTTTTGTCCGTCTGACCGCGGAGACGCGTGCGCAACGCCCTGAATCAGGCAAAAAGCCCGGCCGCGTGGAAGGGGAAGAAGAAGATCGATTGCTTCGCAAGGAAGCAAAGTTGGAAGAGTTTTCGGTCGCTGAAGATTTTGATCGTGCACTGTTGCAGCATCATGTGGTTTCCTGGGGCTCTCATGCACCTGACACCCATTTTGAGATTTCATTTCAAACCAAAGAGCAGCCAGCTTTTAACCGGCAGTTCGACTTACTGATCCGGGATTTAAAAAGCTGGGAGGCCAAAGGTTTTCAGATTTGTTTATTTGCCGAGAATCCGCGGCAGCTCGAACGTCTTCAAACGATTTTTGATGATTTGAAGGCGGAACTGGTTTTTCATCCGGTATCTGCATCAATACACGAAGGCTTTGTAGACGAGGATTTGAAACTGATTTGCTATACGGATCACCAGGTTTTTCAACGGTATCATAAATACCGTGTCAAGCAGGCGTATAATAAAAACAAGGCGCTTACGCTCCGTACGCTGCGCGAGTTGCAACCGGGCGATTATGTTATCCATATTGATCATGGGGTAGGGGTATACAGCGGTTTTCAGAAGATGGAAGTGAATGGGAAATTGCAGGAAGCTGTTAGAATTATCTATAAGGACAGTGATATCCTGTACGTCAACATCAATTCGCTGCACAAGATTGCCAAGTACACCGGGAAGGAAGGTTCGGTGCCGAAGGTGAACAAGCTCGGAAGTGATGTATGGAATAAAT
>CBFGXV010000726.1:0-1974 GCA_965652755.1 uncultured Chryseosolibacter sp.
CTCTTCTTCCGGTTCAATTCCAATTCGAAGATAACCTTCCAGGAAACCACGCAAAACTGCTAAAGTCCTGTGAGATGGAATGGTGGCGATCCTTTCGCTAAAGTCAAAATAATCCTTGTACTTGGCACCCTCAGCTTCCTTGCCCTTCATCACTTTCGCTTCAACCACGCCTTCCTTCCAGAATAGCTCCCGCATTTTCTTGCGCGTGTCCGGATTTTCACTGATCCATTCCGCGATTATATCCCGAGCGCCTTCCAGCGCTTCGTTAAGATCATTCACGCCTTTCTCTCCGTCGACGAAACTCTTTGCGAATTCCTCGATCTTGAAAGTCTCCTGATCGAAGATCTTCTGCGCCAAAGGCTCAAGGCCTTTTTCCCTCGCAACAGATGCCCTGGTTTTGCGCTTCGGTTTAAATGGAAGATATATGTCCTCGAGCTCCGAAACGGTGGCTGCAACAACAATCTTTTGCATCAGGTCAGGAGTGAGTTTTCCCTGCTTTTCAATTGAAGATATGATGGCCTCACGGCGCTTGTCCAGTTCGCGCAGCTGCTCGAGGCGATCGCGCACGTTTGCGATCATCACCTCATCCATGCTTCCGGTCAGCTCCTTCCGGTATCTTGAGATAAATGGTATCGTTGCACCTTCTGATAGAAGCTCGGCGACTGCCTTTACGTTTTTTTGTTGAAGTGATAGTTCCCGGGTGATCTGTTCTATCCAGCGCGAAATGTTTTCCTGTTCCATAGCCATTGTAGGGGAGGCAAAAATAGAATAAGCGCACTAACCTGCAATACGGTATTTTTTATATAATTGAATGATAGATCATTAAGATGAATAAAAAACGCGTTGCTTTAATAGCTCACGACCATAAAAAAGATGAATTGGTGGAATGGGCGGTGTTCCACAAAACAAAACTGGCGGCATGCGAACTGTTTGCAACAAGTACTACCGGCGGTTTGATTGAGAAGGCCCTGAACATATCGGTCACAAAGCTGCAAAGCGGACCGTTTGGAGGAGACCAACAGATCGGAGCGCTTATCGCCGATGGAAAAATTGACGCATTGGTTTTCTTTTGGGATCCGCTACACCCGCTTCCGCACGATCAGGACATAAAAGCATTACTTCGTATTGCGGTCCTGTGGAATATACCTGTCGCCAATAACAGAACAACAGCCGACTTCATATTCTCATCGCCGTTGTTCTTCGGGCAATACAACAGAAAGATGCCAGATCTGAAGATTTGAAATAGATTTAACCGCCGACAGTTTTGCGCAGCCCGTCAACCAGGCTCTGCCACAGTGCTGTCAGTTCGTGCAGGTCGTCGAAGTCCGAATAATCGGTGACTTTCAGAAAAACTGACTGCGTGAGGTCGTTGAATTCGAGCCGGAGCTCGAAATAGGAGGGATCCTTTTCGTCTTCCTTGCTCTCAGGAAGGAACTCGAACCTGGCAAAGTGGTTTGTGCGATGTGCTGCCAGTCTGGCCTTGTGCTCCTCATTGTCCCAGAAAAAAGTAAAGACCTTGCTCTCATTATTTATCTTTACATCATCGGCGAACCATTCCGCTAATCCGGAAGCGCTTTGAAGATAGGGGTAGAGCATTTTTATTGAGGCATGGATTTCGTAGTCCGCGGTAAACAATTTTTTCTTCCTTGTGATTTGCATTGTTCCCATATCGCCTCCTCTTTGGCATAATTTATATAAATTATCCGAATGAAAAAATTCCATCCGAAAAAGCTCACTTGCGTCGCCGTGTTCAACTTTGTCGCTTTAAAGGGAACAGATTTTCGCGGGCTTGTATGTTCATGCTCTGAAGGTTTGAATGCGCGGCCGGCAGAAAAAATCAACATAGTGCTTCATAATTAGTATCAAGTTCGTAAGTTTGCGCCTCCAAATTGGAATTGGCGCGGTAGCTCAGGTGGTTAGAGCGTTGGATTCATAACCCAAAGGTCGGGGGTTCAACTCCCCCCCGCGCTACAA
>CBFGXV010000727.1:0-1965 GCA_965652755.1 uncultured Chryseosolibacter sp.
AAAGATTGCATGACCATCGGTACAGCGGGATTCACCGCCGCGTATGCGCTATATAAAATGGAACTCATGGGTCAGACTCCGGACTACGGGCCGATCGTGGTAACCGGATCGACAGGTGGTGTAGGTAGCCTGGCCGTTGCAATCCTTGCGAAGGCCGGATATGAAGTAATCGCGGTCACGGGAAAACAGGAGGCTGCAGATTACCTTCGTTTTCTCGGCGCAGCACGCATTGAACCGAGGGAATTTCTGAATGATTCCCTTGGCAAGCCACTCTCACGCGCAATGTGGGCGGGAGCCATCGACACTGTCAGCGGCACGATGCTGACAACGCTCTTAAAGCGCTGCCGGCGCGATGGTAACGTTGTGGCTACTGGCTTGTTATCCTCGACACACTTTTCAACGACTATTTATCCCTTTATACTGAATGGCGTAAACCTGCTCGGCATCGGCGCCGGTCAGACGCCGATGAGCCTGAGACTGAAATTGTGGGACAAGCTTGTAAACGAATGGAACATCTGCGATAAACTACCTGCGATCGCCAATGAAATCGGTCTGGAAGAATTAAAAGATACCTACATCGACGCGATCCTTTCCGGAAAAACTAAAGGTCGTGTCGTTATCAAGCTGAAGGACGACTGTTGTCAGACTTTTAATACGAGTCCTTCACTGAACTAGTTTGACTGCGCTGGTTAGCGGATACATCAACAAATTTGACAACGATCGTTCCCGGCCTGTAAGCCGGAGACCGATCGTTGCTGTTTTAAATATTGAATAGCCTTGGTAAAACACGTTCTTTCTATCTGCATTTTGCTGTGCGTTGGCCTGTCGGCGCCTGGCCAAAACAGAATTGCCACATTTGCTGATAAGCAGATCTACGGTGATTACATTTCGCCCGGAGACCTGATCATCGACACACCGACACGAATCACAAAAGACAGACGGGATGTCATCTACTACTTCATGCCCAAACAGTGGCCGGGCCTGAGGGAAGGTGCAACTGTATGGCTGGATGGCAATAAGCTCGGGGAGCTGACCGAGATCAAATTCTTCAATTCGTCGAAGGCGACAACTCCATGGCATATTGAATCAGCCAGGGTGAAGAATATCCCTAACACCCGCGTTGTTGCCAATGGTTTCGCGATTCAGGGGCTGAAGCACTTTGAGCTCGATGGACAGAGCGCTTCGTATCCCGGACTCTCTTCATGGCCTTCTTCACGGAAATTTCTCACGGGGGCATTCGGTTTTAAAATGATCGGAAATCTGCAGGGAGGACATTGCTACAATATCAGCGTAAGGGACGGGGGCACCATCCGGATGAATGGCTTCGAAGCACAGCATGGATTTTCCGGCGTACGCATCAATAGCGGAAAGGACGATATTATCGTCGAGTCTATCGAGCTCACAAATTTTTATATCCACGATACAGGCAACGGGGAAGGGCAATACCTGGGTGCAACGCATAAGCCGCCGTTTGCGAAGTTGAAGAACCTGAAAGTGCACAACGGTATCGTTACCCGAACGGCGGCAGAGGCACTGCAGTTCCAGCACCTCGCTGGCGGCGCTGACATTCACAATGTGACCATCTTTGCCGCCAACGTAAAGTGGATGAATGAATTTATGTCGGGTCAGGACACAGGTATCCAGTGGGTGGTGGATGCCGGCGTGAACAAGTTGCACCATGTGATCGTCGATGGATACGGAAGTATCGGCCTCATGCCTTTCGGCTCAGGCGTCGGCAAGAACCCGGCCGTGAGCCGCGTGTCCAGGGTGTTGTTCAACGACGGGAGGGATACCGGTATGTATCTCCATAAGTCGGGAAGCTTTGGAGTCCACTGGATGTTTGACAGTATATACTTCCGCGGATGCAATGCCACTTACTACAAGGAGACCGGAAGAAATGAACGGAAGTACTACGTGTCCCGCAAGCATGGAACTGACCGCGTTACATTCAATGATATCTTTTTT
>CBFGXV010000728.1:0-1955 GCA_965652755.1 uncultured Chryseosolibacter sp.
CAGCGACGCCGATTTTGCCGCCAAACCCCTGCCAAACAAATGGAGCAAGAAAGAAGTGGTTGGCCACCTTATCGATTCAGCTCAAAATAACTTGCGCCGCTTCATCTGCAGCCAATACGAGAGCGAGCCGCCTTTCATTGTTTATCAACAGGATTTTTGGGTGGCGAGCAACCGATACCAGGATATGCCGAAAAGCGACGTGATCGAGCTCTGGCGGCTGCTGAATCTGCGGATTTGCGCAGTACTTGAAACCATGCCCCCTGAAAATTATGTCAAGGAATGCAATTCCGGAAGCCTTCACACGCTCGAATGGCTTGCTGCCGATTATGTGAAACACATGAAACACCACATAAATCAGATCGTTTCCGGTTCTTTTGATGTTATCTATAAATGAATCAATCCAAAATGGAAAAGGTCACCACCGACAGGATCTTCGCACTGCTGGCCGAGGTGAAAGATCCGGAAATTCCAGTATTGTCATTGATTGATCTGGGTGTTATTACCGGTGTCGATGTTGACGAAAATCAGGTCGTGATTCAAATGACTCCCACTTTCGTGGGATGTCCGGCGCTGGACACGATGCAGATGGAAATTCGTCAGGTGCTCGAGGGAAACGGAATCGAAAATGTGAAGATAGAAGTTTCGTACAGGAAGCCATGGACGTCGGATATGATTTCGGAAAAAGGAAGGCAAGCACTGAAAAAATTTGGTTTGGCCCCACCCCCGCCTCGTGAACTGTTTGCTGATCTCGACATCCTTGAACGGGGGGAATGCCCCCATTGCAGCAGCACCAATACAGAACTAAAGAATACTTTTGGCGCAACGCTCTGCAGAGCGACGTATTTCTGTCATAATTGCCGTCAGGCGTTTGAACAATTTAAGCCCCTTTGAGCCTGTTACCAACAGGTAACTATATATATAAATGCAAGGGCGGAACCTTTTACTCCCGTGCGTATTGTAATAAGCTTTAATATGAGATTAGTGAAATGTTTTGTGACATTCGGGTTAGTAGCCGTCATCACATTCTTGATAGCGGGATGTGAGAGCAAAAGTTCGCTCCAAACCGAATTTACAAAAGCGGACTCGCTGACTGACACCTATCTCGCGCTTCAGGACACAATGCTGCAAGTCTGGAACACGATGATCCATGACGACAACAGAAAGATCAAAACCATGCATCACCTGCTGCAAGAATTAAATAGATCCAACCCCGAAAAACGCGAGGCACTTGATGATTATGAATCACGACTCGACGACTTACCGGATATGCGGTATGACCAGGCGTCGATGTCGGATAGCGAAGTAGTAAGCGAATACGACTTTGCTTCCAACTCCCTTGTAACCGAGCTGATCGCGCTGGCTGAATCACAGCCAGAGTTTGCATACAACCCGACCCTCCAAAAGCTTGTTGACTCCATTCGCGCGGCAGACCAGCGCGTCAGCAACTACCGCCAGGAATATGATGAGATAGCCCTGCGTTTTAATCGCTTTGTCGAACGCAATCGCAACTCTCTTGAAGATCTCGAGGAAGACTCCACGCTGTTGAAACCGCTGTTTCAAATGGCGGCAGAGTAGAGACAAGGGATGCCTTGTCTCTACACACGCTGAGCCGCTGATTCCTTATTCCCCCATGTCCCTTCGTAAGTCCGGATTACCACCGTCCCGACTTTTTCTTCACGCGATCATAGCTGCGGTTCTTGCCAGCGCCATAGCTGCGGGGTGACGAAGTTGATTTCCGGCTTCTTGCTCCGCGGGTTTCAGTAACCTCAATTCGCACAACCCGACCTTTGAACTCAAACCCATGCAGATGGTCGCGCACAACGCCGCTGAAATCAGGATCGACTTCAAAAAACGAATAAGCGCCCTTGAGATCAATCCTCCCTACTTTCTCACGTGTGATGCCGGACCGATCGCAGATCATGGCGAGTAATTTTCCCGCGTCAAGTCCGTCCATC
>CBFGXV010000729.1:0-1951 GCA_965652755.1 uncultured Chryseosolibacter sp.
CGCCTATCCCGGTAATAATATAGAACAATAAAAATTGTTTTTGATCCCAGAATTCCTCGAGAATAGGTCCAAAGAAGCTCAACAACAGCATATTAAAGAATATATGGACAAAATTCGCATGGCAGAACATATAAGTGAACAACTGGTAGGGCCTGAAAGTCGGCAGGCCCACATTGTACAATGCCAGTAATTCAGTTACCCCCGGAATGATAGCCTGGATGATAAAGACCACGACATTGATGAAGATCAGATTGCGGACAACTGGGGTGAGTCTGAACATGGCAGGGTTAACGCTTGTTTGATAGTAAGGTTGCGGGATTATTGACGGTTAAAATAGCTTTCAATTTTACGCAATTCAAAAATAAAAAATGTTGGAATGCCATCCGGGGTGTAATTGCTTGTCGCACATGCAAAAAGCCCGTCAATCAAGGCCCTCATTTCCTCCTTCGCCAGTTTCTGACCCGACTTGATTCCTGCCCGTTTCGCCAGGGCTCGCGCAAGGTTCTCCTTGATCGGGATGGAAAGGTCTGACTGGTTGATCTTGAATTGTTCGATCAATCCCTCAAACAAGGCTTTGCCTCCGGTGTTTGCCAGGTTCGCAGGTATGCCGTTGATAACGATCGTATTCTTGCCGAATATTTCAAAGCGAAATCCTAAAGCAGCTATTTCCTGTTCCATCTCCAGCGCGAGCGCGAAGTCTGCCGGGCTGAGCGTTACAGTTTGTGGAAACAGGTCCTGCTGGCTTTCTGCCGTCTTGTTTTTCAAATGGTTGAGAAATTTCTCATACAGGATCCTCTCGTGTGCAAACTGCTGATCGAGGACCATCAATCCGGACCTCACCTGTCGCATGATGTACCGGTTGTGTAGCTGAAATAGTGCTTTCTCTTCAAGCGCCTCATTGGCGGGATGCTCCGGCGTCCTGTTCACTTCGCTTTCAAACCGCAGAACGTGCGCCTCCGGAGCCGCGGGAGAAAAATTTTTTGACTGCTCGTAAAGTTTCTCCCAGTGTTCCTGGTTGGGATTTCTTAAAGCTGTCGAAAACCGCTCATCAAAATAAATATCCTTCGATTGAGCCGCAGCCTGCGTGAGTTTAGAGATGATGTTGACGTCTGCATTGAAATCGATCGCCGGCGTCAGGTTATGTGAACCGATTGCCTGGCGTACCGCGGAGCGCACAACTGCATAGACCGCGCGCTCATCATCGAATTTTATTTCTGTCTTCGTTGGGTGGACGTTTACGTCAATGTGTTTCGGATCGATCTCGATAAAGATCACGTAGAACGGAAAGCTGTTTTCCGGCAACAGGTTTTCGAACGCGCTCATCACAGCATGATGAAGATAATTGCTCCGGATAAAGCGCTGATTGACAAATAAGAATTGCTCCCCCCGCGTTTTGCGGGCAAACTCCGGCTTGCCCACGTATCCATGGACTTTCACAAGGTCCGTTTCCTCCTGACACGGAGCAAGTTGCTCCTGGTAAGCCTTGCCGAAAAGGTTAACGATCCGCTGACTGAGTTTCCCCGCTGGAAGATCGTATATGACCTCATCAGTCTGAACCATGGAAAATACGATGTCTGCGTGAGCCAGGGCGAGTCGCTGAAATTCGTCTATTATATGTTTTAGCTCTACGGGATTTGATTTCAGAAAATTCCGCCGGGCCGGGATATTGTAAAAAAGATTCTTTACGCTGATACTGGTGCCTTTCTCACATGCCACCGGCTCCTGCTTTTTTACTTCGGAGCCCTCGATTACCAGACACGTGCCGAGCTCAAGCTCATCGGGACGGGTGCGCATCTCCATTTGCGACACCGCAGCGATTGATGCAAGCGCCTCGCCGCGGAAGCCCTTGGTGTGAAGCGTAAAAAGATCTTCGGCTTTCCGGATCTTCGAGGTGGCGTGGCGCTCAAGGCTCATCCGCGCATCCGTCTCCGACATCCCCATCCCATTGTCG
>CBFGXV010000730.1:0-1944 GCA_965652755.1 uncultured Chryseosolibacter sp.
CACGGAAATCTATCGCGCGATTTGCGCGACCGTCTATGTAATTTTCCGGCGATGTTCTATATTCATCTTAAATTCACGATTCACTTTCCCCGCCTCATGAAAACGAAGAATATACAATTAGTCTTTGAACGGATCATCGTTGCTGCGATCATCCTGCTGGCACCCTGCGCTTTTGCGCAATCGCAGGAACTCTGTCAGGGTCATTATTACACCGAGCAGGAAGGCGCTGCAAAACTGGCCGCGCTCAAGAACAGGATAACAACTTTCGGAGATTGGAAAATGCGCGCAGACAGTATCAGAACGCATGTACGGCGCGGCATGGAACTGGATGTCTTCCCTGCCCGGACTGCCTTAAACCCACGTTTCAGGAACAAGAAAATTCACGAGGGTTACTCCGTCGAATCAGTCGTGTTCGAAAGCCTGCCCGGGTTCTTTGTGACTGGAAACCTTTACATGCCTGCGGGAAAACACAAGAAGAGATCACTTGCGGTAATCCTTGCTCCACACGGACATTTTCCGAAAGAGGATGATTACGGCAGATTTATGAAAGATATTCAATACGGATCAGCCGCCATGGCCAGGATGGGTGCGATTGTATTTGCTTACGACATGGTGGGATGGGGAGAAAGCGTTCAACTTCCACACAAACATCAGAAGGTGCTTGCATTTCAAACGTGGAACAGCATGCGTGCTATCGACTTTCTTCTTTCGATCCCTGAGGCCGACCCTGCGCGGATAGCGGTGACGGGAGCTTCCGGTGGTGGGACGCAAACTTTTATGCTTGCGGCGCTGGATGAGCGGGTAAAAGTTTCCGTTCCGGTGGTAATGGTGTCAGCGCATTTCTTCGGGGGTTGTTCATGTGAAAGCGGAATGCCTGTACATAAGAATGGAAACACTGTCTATACGAACGCTGAGATCGCCAGCAGCATCGCACCAAAACCCATGTTACTTATCTCCAATGGAAATGACTGGACTAAAAACAATGAGACAGTTGAATATCCTTTCTTGCGACACATCTATGGTTTGGTCGGAAAGCAGGAGAACGTTGAGCTCGCGCACTTCCCCACAGAAGGGCATGACTACGGCAAGAACAAACGCATGGCTGCATACCGGTTCCTTGCAAAACACCTCGATCTCGATTTGAACAAGATCAGCAACAACGGCGTTATCAGCGAGGAATTCGTGGCGATCCACGATCAGAAAGATCTCAGGTATTTCCGCGAAGGCGAGCAAAAGGACTTTGCAACAGGCGAGGATGTGTATCGAATTTTTGTTGAAAGCAAAAAGAAAAAATGACAGCCTTCTTTAATCCGGCGGCCCCATCTCAAATATTGCAGCGTCCGTTCCCTCAGTATCCGGCATACAGGAGAACAAGCTTCCGCTGAGCGGATATTTTTTCAGCTGTTCGGCGCTGAGTCCTTCGCGGGCAGTAGTAATGTACATGGTATCAAGGTCCTTCCCGCCAAAGGTGCATGATGTCACCTGTGGCGCTGGAACACGGACGTCTGCGAGATGGCTGCCAGTAGCCGGATCATAGCAACCTACCCTGCTCCCGCCCCAGAAACCTATCCAAAGCATTCCCCGGACGTCAACACACATTCCGTCAGGTTGTTCGTTTTTGTCTTTGAAGTCAAGGATAATTTTTCCGTCGGTCAGTTTCAACTGTGAGGCGTGAAAGTTGAATTGTTTTACGCAATATTCTGCCGAGTCTATAAAGTACATGTATTGCCCGTCGCGCGACCAGCCCATGCCGTTGGCAATCGTGAGCCCGGTGAGCACCTTGTGGGTCCGCAGACTTCTGTCGACACAATACAGCGATCCCGTACCCGGTTTTGTTTCTGTGTGCATCGTGCCCACCCAAAACCGCCCCGCGGGATCACACTTTCCGTCGTTACACGGACTTGAGCCGCATACAGGCAGACATCGTCATTGGCCGATCTCAAA
>CBFGXV010000731.1:0-1943 GCA_965652755.1 uncultured Chryseosolibacter sp.
AGCCTGCCTCGGTGAGATTTTTCGTAAAAGATGATCGCAGCATAATCGAATCCCGGTTTAAAAATAATTTGATAATGCCAGTACTCAAAAAACATTTTGATAGTTTTGGGCCCCTGCGATCAAACCCCTGGCCTGAAAATTTAGTAGGATATTCACTGTCAGCACACTATCCACTGTCAGTTAAAGATTATATAAATGACCGACGAACAAGTTAAAAATCCGTGGACGACACTGTCCGGCGAAGTAAAATACGACAACCCCTGGATCACCGTCACTGAATATCAGGTTATCAACCCTTCGGGTGGACGCGGGATTTACGGCAAAGTACACTTCAAAAACAAAGCCATCGGTGTTGTTGCGATAGATAAGGACCTGAATACGTGGCTCGTCGGCCAATACCGGTACACACTAAATTCCTGGCAGTGGGAAATACCGGAAGGAGGAGGAATCTTTGGCGAAGACGCAATTCTCAGCGCACAACGCGAGCTGCGGGAAGAGACCGGGTTGACAGCACATAAATGGACGGAAGTAGTTCACCTCCACACTTCGAATTCCGTCACCGATGAGGAAGGCTACATTTTCCTGGCTGAAGATCTCGAGGAAGGCGTCAGCGCGCCGGAGGATACGGAAGCGGATCTGAAAGTGTGGAAACTTCCCTTCAAAGATGCGCTCAACATGGTGCTCGAGGGAAAAATAACAGATGGACTGAGCGTTATGGGGATCCTCAAGGTTGCGCGGATGAAGGGGGTTTAGTTCAAAGTTGAAGGTTCAAAGTTTAAAGGCAAGAATGGTCAGACTTTCGCATGAACATCCTTGAGTTTCATTGTCATACTTTCAGCGGTTTTGTGAAGCCACGCCGAATATTCTTCAATCGCCTTCTGTCTCATCGCCGCTGTAAGATATCCTTCTTCAACGATCTGCTTTAATTCAGCAACCTTCAACCAGATACCAGCTCTCTCAATGAAATCATCTTGGTTTTTTTCATAGCGCTCGTCCGCATCAATGACCTCGACCGCGTGCATGCCAAGTGATGTGAGATGACCGGCCAGGTGATCCGCGATCCTGTTATCCATTCCCGCATCCGCGCGCCATTGCAGAAATGCTCTGTAAAAGATCAGCATACTTTCAGGAGGAGCAGGTTTCCACTCCAGCGTGTCGTGATTATAATCGAGCACAGAGAGTTGCCCCCCGGGTTTCAAAAATGAAACAAGCTTGGTGAGCGCCGCCTTCGGATCTGAAAGCCATTGAACGACCCGGGCGCATATCACGAGATCAAAATCAGCCGGCGACTTGTATTCAAACAAGTCGGCGTGAACAAGCTCCAGGTTCGAGACGTCCTTGTACGATTCTCTGCCGCTGAGGACAAACGCTTCCGTGTTGTCGATGCCAATGACGGATCCTGTGTGTCCAATGTATCTCGCCACATCTTTTGTGATCGCGCCTGTTCCGCAACCTACGTCAAGAACACGCATGCCCTCGCGCAGGAGAGGCATCAGTGTGGCATAGTCCCGTGCGAGGGACCGCTGATCAAACACTTTGGTTGTGGATTCTGTATTCCGGTGTATCGTCTTGCTCATAATCATTCTATTCCGCTAATGTCACGAATAAAAATCAGCAGACCTGCGTTTCCCGAAAATACGATAACACAATGAGGTCGTCACAAACGTTCGTAATCTAATTCAAATTACTGCCGTTGTATTTTTTCTTATCTTTTGGCGAAACATAAATGCAATGACTGAGTCAAAACCGGTTTATTCGTCACAAACAACTATCACAGAATTGATGATACCCTCTTATGCGAACTTTGGCGGGAAAATTCACGGGGGGATATTGCTTTCGCTTATGGACAAGGTAGCCTACGCATGCGCCAGTAAACACGCCGGCACGTATTGTGTGTACCGGTATTGGCCGACGAGCCACGTATTCAGGTCCTTATCTATCGC
>CBFGXV010000732.1:0-1937 GCA_965652755.1 uncultured Chryseosolibacter sp.
GATTGCGATCAATCCTAAGATCTATGTGGAGGAAATGCAGGTGATCGACGAGAAGAAGGAGGAGGCCCTCGCACAACAAATCGAAAAAACTCAAAAGCAGGTCCAGAAAGGAAAAAAGGGTGGTGATAAAACCGCGCAGCTACAGGAACGCCTTGCAGCTGGAGAGGAGATCACGCGCAAGGAGTTAAAGTCCATCGTCAAGGAATACGAAAAAGAGGAGCGCAAACAACAGAGGGAGCCGGAGGTGATATCAGATGTAAATTTTACAATTGACAGCGCGGCTTACAAGAAAGATTCTCTTTACTGGGCGGAGGTCAGACCGATTCCCCTTACCCGTGATGAAGTGAAAGGATACGAGAAGTCTGACAGTATCGCAGCAGTGGAGCGGTTGAAAAATGACGGCGACACGCTGAAAGCATCAAGGCATAAGGGATTTCAGCCATGGGATCTGCTCATTGGCGATCATTACAACATCACCAAACATTCGAATTTCCAGATCTATTTCCCTATGCCGGGGTTCAACACTGTCGAGGGATTTAACCTTGTGTACAGGGTCGCCTTTGGAACCGTATTCCAGGACACAAACAAGACCCGACTGACTGTGAGGCCGGTGGCGCGGTATGCATTCTCGCGTGAACAATTGTCGGGGTATATCAACGTCGCGCTGCGCAACAAAAATTACAGGCTGGAAGTGAATGGTGGACGCTACATCAGTCAGTTTAATCCCGATGATCCGATCCTGCCGATTATAAATACGTTTACGACTCTTTTTCTGGAAAAGAATCTGATGAAGATCTACGAGCGCGACTTTATAGACGCCCGTTACCGGAGGCGCGTGAATCCATTCTTAACAGTCACAACGGATTGGTCGTGGAGTGATCGCATGGAGCTTTTCAATCAATCGGACTATAAGCTGGTCGACCGAAAGCGCGTCGAAGGTTACACACCAAACAGGCCCGTCAATGAAACGCTTTTGGATACAGGTTTTCCCCGGCACCAGGCCTTCACGGGAGCAATCGGCATTGCGGCTCGTCCATGGTTAAAGTTCCGGATACGGAACGGGTCAAAACGCGAGGTGCAGAGTTCATCTCCGACTATCTCCATAGATTATCGCAAGGGGTTTCCCAATCTGCTCGAAAGTGATGTAGACTTCGATCAATTGGAACTGGGCGTGAAACACGAGTTCAGGTTGGGAGTCAGGGGATCCATGCACTTCTGGTTGCGCGGGGGAACATTCCTCAACAGCAAGCAAATGTATTTTATGGACTATGAGCATTTCCTGGGAAATGAAACACCTTTCAGCACCAGCGACCCCGTTGGCAGTTTTCGTTTGCTTGATTATTACCGCTACAGCACTGACGATCGGTATTTTTCCGGCAGCGCGCATTATCAGTTCCGCAAGTTTCTCGTTACCAACATTCCCGTTGTGCGCCTGGCCGGGATCCGCGAAAATGTGTTTGTAAATTATGTGGCGACACCCTCTTCAAAAAATTATACTGAAGTGGGATACTCGATCGATGGCGTGCTTCGATTTTTCCGCCTGGAGGCAGCAGCGGCCTTTCGCGACGGGAAGTATGTTGGCTATGGATTTCGCTTCGGTATCGCCACGAACATTGCCGTTAATTTCTCTGATTGACACGGCATTCATGAAACTCAGCAAGCCCTCCGTTTTTATTATCTTTGCGACGTGATCCTTCAAATAGACGAATTCCTCAAGCTGCGCGCTACCCTTCCGGTGGCTGACGTGAGGTCTGAAAAGGAATTTGAAGATGGTCACATGTACAAGGCAAAAAATATCCCCATCCTCAACAACGCAGAACGCGTTGCTGTCGGAATCGACTATAAGCAAAAAGGTCAATCGGAAGCGATCAAGACCGGGTTTCGCCTTGTGGGACCGCGGTTTCTGGAACTGATAAACCAGGCCGAGAATCTCGCTA
>CBFGXV010000733.1:0-1930 GCA_965652755.1 uncultured Chryseosolibacter sp.
CAGGCAATTATGGATGATGTCGCGGGCGTTACCCGCGCTCGCCATTACGGTTACGCAGAATGGTGCGGCAAGTATTTTACAGTCATCGACACTGGCGGATATGTAACCGGTTCGCAAGACAAGTTTGAATCAGAGATACGCAAGCAGGTGAAGCTCGCGATTGACGAAGCGTCGGCCGTAATTTTCGTCGTTGATTGTAAGGACGGACTTACGGGTTTTGATAAGGATTTTGCAAACGTCCTGCGCACGTCGAAGAAACCGATCTTCGTCGCCGCTAATAAAGCTGACACTCCTGAAAAAACCATGCTCGCATCAGAGTTCTACGAGCTCGGACTTGAAGGAGAGATCTTTCCGATATCAGCGGAAAATGGCAGTGGTACAGGCGAACTGCTGGACGAAGTGGTTAAGATCTTCCCGTCGGAAGGTCTGGAGGACCCGGATGCCGGGATCCCGAAGATAGCAATCCTCGGCAGGCCAAATGTTGGCAAGTCATCGTTCCTGAATGCGCTGCTGGGAACGGAGCGCAGTATCGTGACGGATGAAGCAGGCACCACGCGCGACGCAATTCATTCCTACTACAAAATGTTCGGAAAGAACTTCATCCTCATCGACACTGCGGGGGTCCGGAAAAAAGGGAAGGTTAAAGACGACATAGAATTTTATTCCGTACTGCGTTCGCTGAAAGCCCTGGAAGAATGCGATGTGTGTATTGTTATCATTGATGCCGAACGTGGAGTGGAAGCGCAGGATGTCAACCTGGTCAGCCTGGCCCAGAGACAGGGCAAAGGAATGGTGATCATGGTTAATAAATGGGATCTTATCGAGAAAGACTCCAAGACGTCGGAAAAATTCAAGAAAGAGATCCAGGAAAAGCTCGCCCCCATTGATTACCTGCCGATCATCTTTGCGTCCGTGATCAACAAACAACGGATCTATCAGGTGATGGAGAAAGCTGTAGAGGTGTTTGACAACAAAACGAAAAAGGTACCTACCTCGAAGTTAAATGACGTCATTCTGCCTTTGATCGAACGCAATCCACCGCCCTCCATTAAGGGTAAGATGGTCCAGATAAAGTACATCACACAGGTCGCAGCGCGGTTTCCATCGTTTGCATTTTTCTGCAACCTGCCTCAATACATTCAGCCCTCCTACCAGGGATACCTGGAAAACCGGATCCGCGAGCATTTTGAATTCGAAGGCGTTCCACTCAGGCTTATTTTCAGAAAAAAGTAATATTTTCTTACCCCTACCGATAGATTTAGTCAATCCTCCTATATTTGCAACGAATTAAAACCTGTAAACTATGAAAAAATTGATCGCATTATTAATGGTGTGCGGCTTTGCAATGAGCTTTATCGCTTGCGGCGGCGCTCAGAAAGAAGAAGCTGAAACCGAAGAAGCAACCGAAGCACCTGCAATGGAACCTTCTGAGGCTGACACCACGACAGTAGAGAACGACACAACAGGAGTTCAATAATAATCTTTTCAAGATTATTCGTAAAAAGGCTTTAGTTCACTAAAGCCTTTTTTGCTTTACCTATGGACCCAGTCAAGACCTATTCAATACTCCAGGCACACGTGCCCGCCACGGCACTTCCATACTGCTTCCAGCTGTGGCAGGAGACGCCGTTTCAATTAAAGATCACGCGCACGCGGCAGACGAAAGTCGGTGACTTTACAAGCAAGAGAAGTATTGCCCATCCGCGCATCACCCTCAACCACGATCTGAATCCGTATCTGTTCCTGTTAACATACGTGCACGAAGTTGCCCACCTGCGCGTGCATCTTCGATTCGGCAATCGCGTAGACCCACATGGTGAAGAATGGAAAGCCGCATTCAAGGTTCTGCAGCAACCGATGCTCCGGGCCGACGTCTTTCCCGCCGACATCCTCGACGAGCTTTCACGACACATGGTCAACCCGAAGGCCA
>CBFGXV010000734.1:0-1908 GCA_965652755.1 uncultured Chryseosolibacter sp.
ATCGCTACATTACTCAGGCAACTTTTGACGAAAATCATTACAAGGTCAGGCTGCATTTTGTCGACAACAGCAATGACCTTTTTGCTTTCCTGATCTCGTGCGAGAGAAATCTGATGGCATTGCCTTCATTGATCCTCTTAAACCATAATGCCGCGCCCTCCAACGCTGTTGATATCATGAAGGAACTCAGGGCACACCGGCGATATGCGCATATCCCGATCGTTGTATTGTGCGGAATAATCAGCCGCGATATCCTTGAGGCATGTTATTCTGCCGGTGCAAGTTCAGTCATCCGAAAGCCGTCATCCTCGAAAGAAATAAACGATAAGATCACGACTTTTGTGCGGTACTGGTTTAACACAGTCGAGTTGTTGTGAGAGTCCCGGGCTGGAGAAGAAAATGCTATAACTGAATGGCTGAAATGAATGCAAGACGGAAGCTTGAAGGACAGGTTGCCATCATTACGGGAGCCAGTTCGGGCATTGGTGCAGGAATCGCTATCGCGTTCGCACAGGCGGGTGCGCGTGTGGTGATCAATTATTCGAGCAGTGAAGACAAGGCGCAACAAGTACTGCATGAAGTTCATAAACTGGGCGGCGATGGAGTTATTTTCCGGGCTGACGTGAGCGCCGAGGACGAGGTAAAGAAGATGTTCGCTGAAACGATCTCCAGATTCGGAACGGTAGACATCCTAGTCAACAATGCAGGCCTTCAGAAGGACGCAGCATTTCACGATTTGACGCTGGAGGAGTGGAATCGTGTATTGTCCATCAATCTCACGGGACAGTTCCTCTGCGCGCGCGAAGCTGTTAAAGAATTTCTGAAAAGGGGAGTGGTACCCGAGCGGTCAAAGGCCGCAGGCAAGATCATTTGTATGAGCTCTGTGCATGAAATGATTCCCTGGGCTGGGCACGCGAACTATGCGGCGTCGAAAGGTGGTGTGATGATGCTCATGAAAAGTGTGGCGCAGGAATACGCGCCGAAAAAAATACGGGTGAACAGCATCGGCCCAGGCGCCATACGCACACCCATCAATCATGCAGCCTGGAAAACACCGGAAGCTTATAACAACCTCCTGAAACTTATCCCGTCTAAACGGATTGGTGAAGTGGAGGACATTGGCAATGCGGCCGTCTGGCTGGCTTCGGATGATTCCGATTACGTAAACGGCACTACGCTTTTTGTTGACGGGGGCATGTTGCTTTATCCGGGTTTCGAAGACAACGGCTAGCCCGTTCCGATGCTTAACCTGATTCCATCAATTCGTTCCGGTATCGTGTGAGAATACTCGACTTCGACAAGAATCCTACGTACTGGTCCTTTTCAACCACAGGCAGGTTCCACGATTTAGTCTCTTCGAACTTATTGAGTATCTGGTGAAGGTTCTCATTGGTCTCGATGACCACCGTTGGCGGTGTCATCAGATCGGTGACCATGGTGTTACTCCGCTCTTGGGATCCAAAAATAACAGATCGGATCTTGTCAAGATGGATGACTCCGACGAGCTTTTTATGGTCATCGACGACCGGGAAGATGTTTCGTTTCGATTGCGCGATGACCTTGATCAGGGCCTCAAGGTCGTGGTCGGGTTTCACGACTGAAAAGTTGGTTTCGATCAGTTCGCTTACGTCGAGTTTGCTCAGAAGGAACTTATCCCGTGTGTCGATACTTCCGCGAAGCATCGATGAAAGTCTTTTGGAATCCATGGAGAGCGGCTCAAAAAGGTGCGCTACGGTAAGACTTAAAGCAGAGACGATCATTAGCGGGATCATCAGTTCGTATCCGCCGGTGATTTCGGCGATGAGGAATATTGCAGTCAAAGGCGCATAAAATATTCCACTGAGAATACCTGCCATGGCTACCAGGGTGAAGTTGCTGTGCGGGATGTTTGAGAAGCCGAGCAGTTGC
>CBFGXV010000735.1:0-1899 GCA_965652755.1 uncultured Chryseosolibacter sp.
TGGCCGTGGTTGAGAAGGCCGAAATCGGTGGCATCTGTCTCAACTGGGGATGTATTCCGACCAAAGCCCTGCTAAAGAGCGCTAATGTTTTCGAATATATCACACACGCCAAGGATTATGGTATAGAGGTCAAGGACTTTAAAGCGGATCTGACTGGAATGGTAAAACGCAGCCGTGACGTAGCATCCAGCAATAGCAAAGGAGTTCAATTTCTTTTCAAAAAAAATAAGATCGAGCTGATCGAAGGAACTGCCAGGATCAGGAAGGGCGGAAAAGTTGAGGTCGCCGACAAGGCAGGAAAAAAAACCGAGTATGAGGCAAAGCATACGATCATCGCCACTGGCGGCAGATCGCGCGAATTGCCAAGCATGAAGATCGATGGAAAGAAGATCATCGGTTACCGTGAAGCAATGATCCTGGACAAGGTTCCCAAAAAGTTGCTGGTGGTGGGCTCGGGCGCTATCGGTGTTGAATTTGCTTACTTCTACCGCGCGATTGGATCAGAAGTTACTATCGTTGAATTTCTGCCGAGAATTGTACCTGTGGAGGACGAAGAGGTTTCCAAGACCCTGGACAAGTCGTTCAAGAAAATGGGAATGACGATCCATACTAACTCGGAGGTTACGAAGGTTGACACTTCCGGGCAGGGATGTGTCGCAACGGTTAAGACTCCGACTGGTGAGATCAAGGTCGAGGCGGACATTGTACTTTCCGCCGTTGGTGTTGCCACCAACCTCGAAGGGATCGGTCTAGAAGAGGTCGGTGTAAAAACGGATAAAGGGAAAGTCGTCGTCGATGATTTTTACAAGACAAATATTGAAGGTGTTTACGCTATAGGCGACATTGTGAAGGGTCCTGCGCTCGCGCACGTCGCTTCCGCTGAGGGGATCATCTGCGTGGAAAAGATCGCCGGAAAAAATCCGCGACCCCTGGATTATAACAATCTTCCCGGATGCACTTACTGCTCGCCCGAGATTGCATCAGTGGGCTATACGGAGGAGGCTGCGCGGAAAGCAGGCTACGAGATCAAGGTCGGGAAATTCCCTTTCAGCGCTTCCGGAAAAGCCAAGGCCGCCGGCGCAACAGATGGCTTTGTTAAAGTTATCTTCGATGCAAAATACGGCGAGTGGCTGGGCGCGCACTTTATTGGCGCCAACGTCACGGAAATGATAGCAGAGGTTGTCACCGCCCGTAACCTGGAGACCACCGGACATGAAATTATCAAGTCAGTGCATCCACACCCTACCATGAGTGAAGCTATCATGGAGGCAACCGCTGCGGCATACGACGAGGTTATCCATTTGTAGAACATCATAGACTTCAAATAAAAAAAGGCGCTTGAGGCGCCTTTTTTTATTATCATGGTTTCTATTCGCGTCTGGCGCGAAATGACCAACGGCAACGACCGGTTAAAAGTCGGACCTGTTGAAGTCCCTTCGGTTCTGGAAGGCACCGTAGTATTTGTTATACAATGTCTCAATTCTTTCGGCAGATTCAGTCTCACCATATTCAAAAAGAACGCGCTGAAGTTCGCCGAGAATAACGATGGGAATCTGTAGGTCCCGACCGAATTCTCTCTTGCGCAAATAGTATTCTGCCAGCTCATCCGCGCGGTTGCTCAGGATGTCCGCCATTTCCAGCGCTTTCTCTTTTTCTCCGACGGCCAGCAACATTTGTACGGTCTGCGTATTCGTGTAGTCGTACGGCACCCCGGCATCGGGCATGCGATCGATGCTGAAGAGCAATACCTCCCGCGCACGGGCGCTGTCGCCTCGGGCAATGAGAGCTGACGCCAGCGAGTTGATGCTGCTCCTGTGGTTTTGCACGAAACTCCGGTAGTCGGGTGAATAATAGATGGTTGAATCCGCAAGTCCGCGGAACTGGAAGTTCTCCAGCATG
>CBFGXV010000736.1:0-1889 GCA_965652755.1 uncultured Chryseosolibacter sp.
AACTTTTATCAGGACGAGGCAATTCTGGTTTCGCCACACCAAGTCCCATCGGGACGACCTTATGGTAGAATGATCTTGTTGTAGTGGCATCCAAGTCCCGTAGGGACGGCCTTATGAAAGTCGGTGGCAGCCTTCTCATGACGCACGCGTTGATTCAAGCATGATGAACCACAAGCCGCACGGCGCGTTGCAGAGGTTGTCGCGTAAACAAAATGCGTGCAAATAATTCAGGGTAGCGCGGCTCATATAAGGCCGTCCCGATGGGACTTGGATTTCGTTTCCGATTGTCTTTTCTACCATAAGGTCGTCCCTACGGGACTGAACAATCTGAAAGACCTCATCTTTACGATCACGACATCGAGAACCTACCAGCTTCCTTCCGTGGGGATCAAGAGCGAGAACGATGCAATTGCCGCGGACTACACTTTCCGGGGTATGCATCGCCGCAGGCTCTCCGCTGAGCAGTTCGCCGATGCGGTGAGCGCCATCGTGCAAAGCCGAGATGGAATTGTTTGCCTGGGCGCAGGCGCAGTATCTGCATAACGCGAAACCGCCTTGTCCATGATCCCGGGCTTTACCTTGATCTTACATGGAGGCGAATAAATCCTTGTAATTTTCTATCTTCAGCACAGCACCAACCTATCCTGATATGAGTCGCAAAAATCTTAACCGCCGGACCTTTATTTCATCAGCAACAAGAGTTGTCGGTTCCGCAGTTCTTCTTTCCAATCCAGTGATCACCGATGCAAAGGCGAGGTCAAGAGACTGGACCGTCGGACAGGTCATGGATCTGTTCATCAGCGAAGTGCCGGGCGCTCCCTTTGCGCAGACTGTTGACACGTTGAAGTCGGGCAACAGGGACATCAAAGTGACGGGGATCGTTACAACGATGTTTGCCACCATCGATGTGATCAGAAAGGCGATAGACCTCAACGCCAATTTTATCATTGCGCACGAACCCACCTTTTACAATCACCTCGACGATACATCGTGGCTGGAGAAGGATCCGGTCTACAAGTACAAAGCAGATCTGCTGGCAACACATAACATCGCGGTGTGGAGAAACCACGATTATGTTCACCGGTTGAAATCCGACGGCGTGAGGGCTGGCGTGGTGGCGAAGCTCGAATGGGGACCGCATGCGACAGGCCCGAGGTCCAGCGTTTTCAGAATGCCGCCGCGCATTTTCCGCGATCTTGTGGCGGAAGTAAAACAAAAGCTTGGCATCCCCACTGTGAGATATATTGGAGATCTTTCTCAAAGATTCGAGCGTGTTTTGCTGATGCCCGGCGCTTCAGGAGGAAGGAATCAGATCGCCACCATCGGTCGTGAAAAGCCGGACGTGGTGATCTGCGGCGAAATCTCGGAGTGGGAAACTGCGGAATACGTCAGAGATGCGAGAAGTAAGGGTGAAAACCTGGCGCTGATTGTTCTCGGACACGTTGCAAGCGAAGAACCTGGATCGAAATTTCTTGCTGACTGGCTCACTAAGAATGTCCAAGGTGTCAGATCAATCCATGTACCAGCGGAAAATTCTCTTATGTTTCTTTAGCTTCCATATAAAATCGCTTTTAAATCCGGACGGCCCTCAATATATTGTTCTCATCAAAATACGATCTCCCTTAAACATCTGATATGAACAGGCGTGAGACGATCAAAGCGCTGATGGCTGCTTCCGGTACGCTGGTTGCCTTGCCGTCATGGGCGGAAGGCTGGGAGCCGGCAAAAGTTGCGGCATACTCCAGTTCGTTTTCTATGCAAGCGCAGGAAACGCTGGCCGCGGTTGCAGATACGATCATTCCGCCGGGCAACGCCATCGGCGCGCTGTCTGTGGGAGTTGACAAGTACCTGCGGAAGCTCATCGATGATTGTTACGAAAAAGATATTCG
>CBFGXV010000737.1:0-1884 GCA_965652755.1 uncultured Chryseosolibacter sp.
AAGTTGATGGTATCGCGATGGTGCCTACGTTTTATTTCCGCCCCAAAACCTTGAGCGACCTGATCGACCAGTGCAAATACGTCGCCGGCGCAGCCCCGGAAATCCCCTTTTATTATTACAACATTCCTTCGATGACGGGAGTGAATTTCCCATTGATTTCCTTCATAGAAGCTGCCAGCCGTGAGATCCCGACCTTCGCCGGTCTTAAGAACAGCTTCAATGATCTGGTCGACTACCAGAGATGTATCCACTATGCCAAAGAAGACTACGCCATGTACTGGGGTACCGACGAAGTCTTTATGATGGTATATGCTGCGGGAAACCGCCACTATGTAGGCAGCACCTACAACTTCATGGGTGATATCTACTTCAGAATGCTTGACGCCTGGTATGCATGCAATTTTGAAAAGCTTACAACACTTCAGTCGGAAGCAACCAATATTTACAACATCCTGAATGACTATAATTCATTAATAGCCGGAAAAGAGATCATGCGTTACGTTGGTGTGGATTGCGGTCCGGTCAGAAAGCCGTTGAAGAACCTTAAAGCTGCGGAAAGCACGGCGCTGCTTGAACGACTAAAGAAGACATCCTTTTATGAATATACAATGACGGAGAAAAAGTCATTGAAAATTTAATTATACCAAACAGGCGAAAAAAATCGAACAGCAAGAAGCCAACCGACCGGACCAGGACGACCTGTCAACGTTGAATATAAACCATACGGCTATGTGTAAAATAATACTGCTAAGTGACTTTGCGGAGGACTATGGTAAAAACCTCCTGCGTGGAATTGCCAGATATTCGAAAGACCACGGCCCATGGACGTTCTGTCGCATGCCTGGATACTACCGAGACACGATCGGGATTGACGGCATTCTTGCCTGGGCCAAAGAATGGAAAGCGGATGGGATCATAGGTCAATTTTACAACAACGAAGAAGTTTGGAAATTCACGAAGGCCAATATTCCGGTGATCGCCCAGGATTTTAAAGAAAGATTTAAGGAAATCCCGAATATCACCGGGGCCTACAGGGAAACCGGCAGAATGGCAGCTGATTATTTCCTGAGGAAGGGATTCAAGAACTTCACTTTTTACGGCTTCCGGAATATCGTTTGGTCACGCGAGCGTGCTGAGGGCTTCAAGGAAAGGGTGAAGGAAGCTGGTCATGATGTCAATCTCTATGAGCGGACTGACTCCCGTGCCGTCGACCTCTGGCACTACAAGCCCTCTGCATTGAACCGATGGCTGAAATCTCTTCCGAAGCCTGTGGCGCTCTTGTCGTGTGACGACAACCTCGGCAACCACATTACCGAAGCGAGCCGCCTGATCAAAATAAAAATCCCTGATGAAATCGCCGTGCTCGGCTTAGACAATGACGAGATGTTGTGCGAACTTTCAGATCCGCCACTTTCCAGTATCGGACTTGATACTGAAAAATGCGGATATGATGCAGCGAGATTGATGCATCATATGATTGAAAATAGAGGCGGCAGCTACGATGACATTGTTGTGAGGCCGACGCAGGTAAACTCACGTGTATCGACAGACATATTTGCCAGCGCCGACAAATATATTGTGGACGCTCTGCGCTATATCCATGAAAACCTCGATAAAAATCTCAAGGTCGACCAGGTGCTGAAGGAGGTTCCCATGTCGCGCCGCTCTCTGGAAAAGCGGTTTGTTATGACTACTGGTTACCCTGTTTACGAATATATCTACAACAAACGCATCGAACGGTTCACTCAAAAATTGCTGGAAACCGACATGACCATTTTTGAAATTGCACTGGACCTCGGGTTAAGCGATAGCAAGAACATCGCGCGGCAATTCAAACAGATCAAAGGATTGACGCCTGTGGCTTATCGGAAAAAGTATATGTTA
>CBFGXV010000738.1:0-1883 GCA_965652755.1 uncultured Chryseosolibacter sp.
GCACCAGTGAAATCAACAGAACGGAAAGGATGACCTTGTTCATGGCGTGAATTTAAAATGACTATTAGCCGTAAAAATCTTCGCGGTTGTGATCAGAGTTTACTGTACTTCGTGCAAAAACATTTTTTCGTAATGCTCGGAAGGATGAAAAATCCCGCCGCTCTCGGCGTAGAACGATTTGTCTGTAACATAAACGCCGGTCTTCGTTTTGATCCACGAGGCATTTGACCGCGGGTGGTACGTCATCATCGTATTCCAGTTCTTGTAATACTGGTGACCATTCGTTTCCTGCAGGCCGATCCCGATATTTGCGAATGGGGAAAGCCTCGCGGCAACGTTTTTGTTCCAGTCGACGAGAATTGGATTGACCGTTAGATCCGCACAAAAGCAGGGGACATTTTTCTCATGCGCGAGTTGCGTTACCCGCATAGTCATGCTGAGGGTCTTTGCAATTGCCTTCACTGCCATCGCGCCATAGCCCTGTTCGATGCGTTTCGCTGCATCTTCGACGGTGTGCGCACTTTCGTCAGCTGCGATGGTAACACCTACATCCCCGACATAAACATCGCTTCTTTCACCAAAAGGTTCTTCAATACATGCGATCTGTTCCAGTGCGCCGATCTTTTTGGCGTGATCAAGAAAACGGAGGAGTGTGTCCTTCTCGTCATACCTTTCATTCGCATCAAAATAATAGGGAATTTTTCCGCTCTTGGTGTAAGGAGTTTCATAGTGTCCGATCGCCTTGTGAACGGCAGTGAGAAACGCAATGTCCTTTTCAAGCATTTCCTTTTGCGTTCCAGCCGAGCCAGTCTTAAGCTTCATAATGAAATATCCCTCATCGGCCGCTGCCTTGATCTTTTTTACATCCGCGCCAACACTGAACGAGGGCATGCTGCCGACCTTTTCATGTCGATAGCTCAATCCCGGCTTGTATTTCGCCGGGATCATTTCGTCAAAGGTCTTGATGTTATTTTCTGCTGCGTACATCAGCCAGGCGGCGTTGTCAACGCAGACGAGCGCGTTCAATGCAAATGTTTTCCGCAGGTTGGGATTGCCCGTTATCTTTTTGCCGTATTCATATATTTCAGGCAGGAGGTCATCGAGTAGCTGATGGGGATTGGTAAACGAGTTGCCCTTCATCATCTGGAGCGCGCGTTCACTCATTGCATACATCAATGCATTTCCGCCATTGGTGGAGTGGGAGGCAAACACCTTGGAATCTGACCACAAGGTGCCTTGTCCGCCCAGCCCGATCTTGTGAATGCCGGATTCGGATTCTAACCACGCAGCAACCTGCCATCCTTCGGTGACAACACTTCCCTTAAACCGGTAGGGCGTCAGCGGTTCACGCTCAAAATTGGAGTCTACATTCTTGATACGGATGGTTTTCTCTGGCTTCATTTCATTTTGAGGTTGAGACTGTGACAATGACGGAATTCCTGCAAGGCCGAGCGCTGCGATCCCGGTGCCCGAGTATCGGACAAAGTCCCGGCGGTTCAGTTTGTTTCTGTTTTGCATTGTGGTTCTATACGATTATTGTTTCAAAACTAGCTTTATAAGATTTCGGAGAGGCATCGACATAGCTGTTCCTGCGCACGCTAAACTATAGCCCGGCCGGAATGTTGTTCAGCGTATACCAGGCTTCGTTAGACCAAAGCGGGAGATTGTTTTCACCACGCAGATCTTCAGGGATCATGAAATAAATTACATGTTCCTTTTTTAAACCGCTGATCTCAAGATAAAGTCTTTTTCTGTCTTCGGAAAGTTTGAAGTCCTTTATCCTCAGGTCTGCAAGGTCGAGTTTCGGTCCGCCATATCCCGACGTGCCAAGGTAGCGCCATTGCTGGATGAGAAAGTCCTGCGGTGCGATTTGCTGGTCCCTG
>CBFGXV010000739.1:0-1878 GCA_965652755.1 uncultured Chryseosolibacter sp.
CTTCGGTTTCCTTGCCCCCCTGGTGAGGAAGTTGTGCGAATACCTGATCAATCGTTTTCACATTTGCTGGATCCCGGATTTTGCAGACAGTAATTCCCTTGCGGGCGAGCTGATCAGTTTTGGCAGGATGCGCCTGCGAACAGAGGTTCGGCACATCGGGTGGTTGTCGCGGTTCGTTCAAGGCCGGAAAGGGTATGTTGTCAAATACGACGTGCTTGCAGTTATCTCAGGCCCTGAGCCTCAAAGGTCGGAACTGGAACGACGGTTACTTCCACAGTTAAGATCATCAAACTTGCGGTTCAGGCTTGTGAGAGGATTGCCTTCAGCGAAGTCCACCGATGGTCCTGAGGTGGTGAATTTTCTGGGGTCGGAAGAAATGCAGGAGCACATAGAATCTTCTGCGCTGATCCTCGCCCGCAGCGGTTACAGTACTGTGATGGATCTGATGGCTTTGGGTAAGAAGGCGATATTTATTCCCACCCCTGGTCAGACCGAACAAGAGCACCTGGCCGGTAAACTAAAGAAGAGCGGGATTGCGTACTCGATGCCTCAGCGTGAGTTCGATCTGGCCTTCGCGTTAGCCGAAAGTAAAAACTACGCCGGCTTCAATGGTCCGGAAAAAAATACCCTACTTGCGGAGGCTGTCCGGGAACTGACCATGTTCAGGCTGCAGGAGGCACCAGGTGATCAATAATATTCAAGTGATGGCTGATTCATTAAACAAATTTCTGAAGAGCTTCTCGTATGCGATAAAAGGGATCGTTGTGTCGATGCGCGACCAGCGTAACCTGAAGGTGCAGATTACCATCGCGGCCATTGTCGTCGGGGCGGGATTCTATTTCCGCATCACTTCGATTGAATGGTGTATCATCTTATTCACCATCGCGCTGGTGATCGGTCTTGAAATGATGAACAGCGCCGTGGAAAATCTCGTTGACCTCGTGACGCGTCAGTATGATCCGCTCGCAGGAAAGGTCAAGGACATCGCTGCCGGCGCGGTATTGTTCGCATCTGTCATTGCTGTGATCATTGGCATCCTGGTCTTCAGAAAGTATTTGATGGCATGAGGCCGTCTAACCCTCAGGCTACCTGGGGAAACTTCCAGGGTGACCGGTACGATGGTTTGAGAAGATCGTTGGCCTGCCTGTCATCGCGGAACTTACCCTGTCCTTCATCCCATAGCAGTTTGTTTCCCGTGCGATAAGCGATGTTCCCCATGTGAGCGACCAGGGCAACATTGTGTCCTTCCTCAATCTCGCAGATAGGGCTCTTTCGGGATCGTACGCTTTCAATAAAATTCTGGACGTGTTTTTCATGGGCGGCGTTGTCCGGCGCCTGAAGCGGAACATGATTCATCTTGTCGGTGTTGTTTTCCGATTCTGCAATCACTTCCCAGCCTTCGCGGTTTGCTACAAGTGTACCGTTATTTCCGATAAAGGCGACACCGTAGTTGCGACCGTAGATGCCTTTCGACAGCCCGCCGGCATGATCCCATTCCAGCGTAAAATCGCCATAGTCATAGAGTACATTGAGCGTGTCGGGCGTTTCAATTGCATTTTCCGGATATGCGTATATCCCTCCCGATGCAGAGACGGATCGCGGAAATTTCACCTTCATCGCCCAAAGCGGAATGTCGAGCAGGTGAACTCCCCAATCGGCGAGTAACCCGCCTCCGTGGTCCCAGAAATGTCTCCAGCTTCCGTGAAAGCGATTCTTATTGAAAGGATGCTCGGGCGCCGCGCCAAGCCATGTGTTGTAGTCAACTCCTGCCGGCACGGGAGAGTCCGGTACTTTCGGGCTGCCTTTTCCATAGCCAAAATATCCCCATGTTTTTATTTTCCGGATAGTACCCAGCTGGCCTGACTGCACCATCGACAC
>CBFGXV010000740.1:0-1877 GCA_965652755.1 uncultured Chryseosolibacter sp.
TCCGCTTCAGCGAATCTTCCCATTGCGGCGCAATGCGATGCTGGCGAACCGTCGTCAACAGGTGTTGATAGAATTCTTCGAAGATGGTGCGCGACCCGTAAAAGTCGAAGATCTTTTCGTTTAATCTTGCGAGGTACAGGCTGTCGGCTTTGCTGATAACAGTTCCTTCGGCAGGCAGGCGTTCGATAAACGCAAAGTCTTCTTTTGTAAAATATTCCTCCTTGGGAATACGCTTGAAAAGATTAAGGGCTTCATAAGTGTCACGGTATTCTATGTAGGTATAGAACCACCTGTTGTGTTTTTCGAATGATGATTTTATACGGAAGACGCTGTCGATGTCGGGATCCATCTCCCTGTTCGCGTCTTCAGCGGAATTGAAGTGCTTTTTGAATGAAATGTTCACTTCGGCTTTTTTGTCCTTTTCCATGGATGGCCGCGAAGGTGGTCCCACAGTTACTTCCCAACCGTTTTCGCTGCGAATGCCCATTATGTTTTTGTCGGCCTTGGCTGAATCGGTATTATGTAGTATTATTTCGCGATCCAGTGAGCCGTCTGCATGCACGGTTGTCCCGGTAGATATATTATGTTCACATCCCCCAAGCGCCAGCGCTACAAGCAACAATGCTAAGATGACATACCGCTGATTTGATGTTTTCATATGTTTGATTATGGTTTCGTGAATTTGTCGGAGCACTCGTTGCATTCGGGAACCTGTGACTGAAGGCAGTTCTCCACACATGCTGAGATAAGTTTCGATGATGGCGCATTGCTTTTTCTGGCGGCAAGGAACGCGCTGTGAAACGAGGCGAGGTTGAGCTCTGTCTTTTTACCCGGGCTTCCGGGATGCATTTTTACGATCTTTAAGTTTCGTCCATCGTTCGCGTATTCGCCCAGGAAAAACATGAGAAGAAAAAAAGATAACGCCGTCATGCCATACCTCAAAGGTGTCAGGGAGATTCGTTGATTTAGAATTTCCCATACCTTGACTCTCTTTTCCTGCGTCTTTTCAACCGCGTTCATGATGCGGTGGGTCATTTGCGCCTCATTGTTCATCGGTTGGATTTTATCCCGTTGCGATGCGATTACCCTATGCATTGCGTTGACCTGTTTCATGATGGCGCTGCAAGATCTGCATTGGCTCAGGTGCCTGTCAGTTTCCTGCCGTTCACGATCAGTGAGCTCTTCATAAAGAAATAGTCTTTTTTCAATCTCCTCACACTTCATGGGTTTTCTGCTTTTCTTGTTTGGTAATAAACATCGATGAGGTCACCTATCTTCCTGCGGGCATAGTACAGGTTGCTCTTCACCTGCCCGGCATCCATCGACAGGATCTGCGCGATTTCCCCCATCTCTACTTCTTCCAGATCACGCAGTACAAACACTGCCTTTTGTTTCGGACTGAGTTCTTTCGTTATTTTTTCCACGGCCAAATGAAACTCTTCGCTGAGTACTTGTTGGTCCGCGGACAAATCTGAAGTCAGTCCACTATATGCATTGACGTCTGTCATACGTTTGTTCGAACGGTTATCTCGCGACTTCAAGAAATCGAGGCACAGGTTCGTGACGATCTTGTATAACCACGTGGTTACTTTGATCTCAGGTTTGTAGCGGTGCAGGTTTTTCCAGAGGCGGATGAATGCTTCCTGTGTGATATCTTCCGCATCGCCGACCGTTCCGACAAACCTATAGGCCAGCCGGTAAACGAAGCCCTGGTGCCTTTCCACGAGTTGGCGGAACGCCGGACCGTCGCCTGCGAGGGCTTTCACGATGATGTGCTGGTCTGACGGGTCAGGCATTCAGGATGCTTTGATAGTGATACGATGTTAACCAATTCCGGTCAAATACGGGATACCAGTTTTTTTCGGAGGAATATCCAG
>CBFGXV010000741.1:0-1868 GCA_965652755.1 uncultured Chryseosolibacter sp.
TGATGTATTCGTCTACTTTTTTCTTCAACTCCGAAACACTTCCGTCTTCCGGGTGCAAATTATCCACAATTTTAGTGATTTTCAGTTGATTATGAAAGCCCGTTATCTGTTCGTCCCGGATCCGGATGGCTGCCTTTAAGTCCTGGTTTTCTGTTTTGAGGGTTTTGATCTCTTCCTTCAAATTTTTGTGCTCATTTATCAGCACCAGGAGTTTGCGTTCCAAACCGCTGAGGTTGGTTTTTAATACCTCTTGATCCATTTGACTATCGGGGGTTTCTTCTAAGCGTATATCATCAATTGACTCAATTCCTCTCACGTATCCATCATCAACGACCGGGAAAGCGGTTTCTTTTCTAGCAGTAGCCATTCGCTCCTATTTTCTGATCACAGCCCCTAACTTGTTCTCGAACGCCGCGATCAATCGTTGCATAGTCCCTTCGATCTCCTCGTCTGTCAGTGTCTTGGTCTCATCCTGTAAAGTGAAGCTCAGCGCATATGCCTTCTTTCCCTTCGGGATGTTTTCGCCTTCATAAACATCGAAGACGCCAATATTTTTGATCAACCGCTTCTCGGTATCCAGTATCAGGTTCCGTATCTCGTCAAAAATGACCGGTGAGTCCAACACGAGCGACAAATCGCGCTTCACTTCCGGAAATTTTACAACCTCCTGAATTACTAACTTAGGATTTGCCCGGCTGAAAAGCAAGGATGTGTCTAACTCAGCAAAAAATATTTCCTGCTTGATGCCAAAATCTTTCAGCAGCGCAGATTTTACCTTCCCTGCTTTGCCGATCTCTTTACTGCCGACCATCAGTGTCGCTGCATACTCAAACAACTGGTCGCCATGAGCTTCCTGCTTGATCTCCCGTATACCGGTCTTTTGAAAAATATTGTGGACGTGCTGCGCAAGATCGTAATATCCTGTGGGTTGCACACGGTGTTGCCAGTTCTCCGCTTCAACATTGCCCGTCACATACAACGCCAGCCTCTCCGATTCGACATATTTGCCAGCATTTTTGCTGTATACTTTTCCGAACTCGTAGAGTTTGAGATCCTTCTGCTTGCGGTTGATGTTATAGGCGCAAACCTCAAGTCCCGTAAACAGCATCGTTTGACGTAATGCCCCCTGTTCTTCACTCAGTTTATTCAGGATCTCCACGGGCTCACCCTGAAAGGTCAGCTGATGTTTCTTTTGATAAGAGAGGTTTGTCAATGAATTGGTCCAGATCTCGTAAAATCCATTGGCTACGAGAAGTTCGCCGATTGTGCGTTTATAGCGGTCGATGTTCCTTGAGGGAAACTCCGCCAGGAAATCGCTTTTTGCCGTGTTTGATAATTCGATGTTGTTGAGCCCATAGATGCGGAGGATCTCTTCGATCACATCAGCTTCCTGAAAAACGTCAACCCTGTAAGGCGGTACAGAAACAGAATACCTGTCTTCTGAATTCTCCACGATTTCTATATCAAGTCTCTTCAGAATAGCATGAACTTCACCCCTTGGGATGATTTTCCCGATGAGCCTGTTGACATTTTTTTCCTTTACGGTGATAATCCGTGGCGCGATCTTCTCGGGATAAACATCAATGATCTCAGAAGATACTTTTCCCCCCGCAATTTCTTTAATAAGCATGGCGGCGCGTTTCAGCGCATACACGGTTATGTCCGGATCTGTACCGCGTTCGAAACGGAATGATGCATCCGTCTTCAGTTGGTGATGCATGGAGGTCCTGCGGATATATCCTGCATTGAAATAAGCGCTCTCAAGAAAAATATTTCGCGTGGTTTCCTTGATGCCGGACTCGGCTCCGCCAAAGACACCGGCGATACACATTCCCTCTTCGCGGCCCGCACCGTCTCCCGCGTTACAT
>CBFGXV010000742.1:0-1854 GCA_965652755.1 uncultured Chryseosolibacter sp.
CCGCAAAATCTGCCCGATAATTTTCAGGATGTGAGACCGTTCAGCGATGATCACGCTCTTGATGCGCAACTGACTGATATCTTCAATGTGATCAATGACAGAAAACATTTTGTCACGGCTGATAAAACGTCCCTCGAACGATTAACCAATCAGATCCTTGAGGAAAAGGATCCATTGCTCCGACAGGCGTTGTGGATAAAGTATTTAGATATGTTGTTTCCTAATCCTGAAGTTGAAGTGACTACTCCTCCAGAATTGGTGCAGGCGGAGATGGTTTCTAAAGCGTTGGACGAACTCACGCCTGCATCACCCTTCTGGATGCTCAGATGGTTGTATCCATTCAGCCTGGTGCAGAAATCGGTGGATGCCACTGGGCAGCCTGAACGTTATAAAGGTTATGCGGAACGTTGCGTGGAAAACTGGCCATACCAGGTCAGGGGCTGGGGATACAGGGACTTGATGTCCCAGTCGTTGGCTAAAGGAGATTCTAATGACATGGAGCGGTTGTACAAACGGCTACAGGAGTTGAGTCCGGAATCCGCTGCCGCGAAATACGAAAAACGCCAACGCGAGCGGAAGATGGCAGCGAAAGTGGCAGTGGGAGAACGAGTGCCAAACTTCAAAGCTCATTCGCTTGATGATTCCTCCGTTGTTTACACGCCGGATAATATCCGCGCAAAATTTTACCTGATCGATTTTTGGGCCACATGGTGTGGTCCATGCATTCGCGAATTTCCGCATCTCCAAAAGGTGTACGACCGATACAACGGCGCAGGTCTTGAGATCCTTAGCTACTCTGTCGACTCAAACCGAGAGGTAGTAAAACGTTTCAGAAAGGAAAAATTTCCTTTGCCCTGGCTACACGCGATAGACCCGCAACTTCAGGCAACAGAAAGCGAGATGGCCAAGCAATTTGAGGTCAATTTTTACCCGACGATATTTCTCGTCGATGCCGCGTCTGGAAAAATTGTTGCTATGAATGAAGAACTTCGCGGAGAGAAGCTTACGGAACTATTAAAGAAACTATTCGACGAGAAATAAGCCGGTCGGGACAGGAATAAAGGGCCGGAAGGCCCTGAAAATGCTACTCCCATAATACTTCGGGGCCTGGGCTTGTCGAAGGCCAGGGTGGACAGGAAAACATTGAATAACAGGCTCACGCCCTAAAAGATCATTGGACACATTGCGCTCTCCTTTCGCGCCGTTAAAAAAGAAATTGCGTTACGACAATGCGTGCTTTCCAGAATAAGGCCGTCCCGATGAGACTCAATAAAATTTGTGCGTTTCCCAGGGCAACCATAAGGTCGTCTCCCACGGGACTTAGGAATCACATACGCGTTTCAGTTTCATTCTAAGATGCACACGTGATGCTATGGTGACGGCGGCATTGGCGAGTGATGTATTGTGGACTTCTGCGACTATTGCTCCTGCGCTGTAACATTGCTCGTCATCGCTTATCGGTCATGATACGACAAACCCTGAATAGGGTTTAATATGAATAGCCGGGGGTTGCAACCCCCGGAAAACGGGTTAACAGAAATACAGGGTGCCCCAGGAAAGACATTTCGATCTGCTCTTGTTTGGGCACCCGGCTGCGCGCGTTATAAGATTGGCGGTAGTTCGTGGTCGGCAAGTTCCAATCTTGAGGCATTGGCGAGTGATGTATTGTGGACTTCTGCGACTATTATTTGTGCGTACTAACAAAGTGCATTAACGTTTTCTGCAATGTCTGCAGTTAACAAAGTAAGTCGCACCCTTCCGTCCCTTCGCCAAGCTCAGGACGACGCCTCGCATTCGCTCGGCCACCTTCCCTCATCCGAGGTAAGGAGCCGCAAACACGCGTGGATATTCAGC
>CBFGXV010000743.1:0-1849 GCA_965652755.1 uncultured Chryseosolibacter sp.
GCCACGAATTTCACAAATTGACACGAATTTGATTCGCGTAATCGTGGCAGATCTCTGTGCTCTATAGTCTACGGTCCTACAGCAGACCTTTCTTTCCTGGAAATATCCTTTGCAATTTTCTGCGCGTCTAAAGCAATCTCACGGATCTGCCCGGTTGGACCTACCCAAAAGCCGCAGAAGTATAACCCGTCATCTCCAAACTGTTTCTGGCGGCTCGCTGGCACATTCAAATCTTCAAAACGCTGCTTGTCAACCGCAACGATTTCAGCATTATCCCGATTAAATCCGATGCAGGCAACGATCGCATCAAAATTCTCCTTTTTTCCATCTGAAAAACAAACAGTACTTCCTTCAATGTGATCAATGCCCTGGAATACCCCGATGTGTCCTTTTCGGATATGCTTCACCGTACCGATGTCCAGAACAGGAATATTTCTGTCTTTCTTAATTTCTTCGAACGGACCGTAAGGCATTTTCTTCAGGCCCAGTTTCCGAATGTCGCCAAATATCAGGCGCATCAATGGAGCGTTGATCGTATCCGCCAATCGTGGTGGAAGTCGACTCATAAGCTGGGCAAGCTCGAGAATTGGTATTCCGGCCACGTCGCGCGGTATGATGTTAACCGCCGAACGAACTGACATGGCCGGGATTGCGCCCTGTTCATATAAGTCAATAGCGATCTCGCAGGCAGAATTACCAAAACCAACCACCAATACTTTCTGCCCTTTGAAATCTTCGCCCGTTTTGTATTGACTGCTGTGAATGATCTTTCCGGGAAAATTTTCCATTCCTTTAAAAGCAACTGGCCGCGGATTACCAAACGCGCCGGTAGCCATTACCACGTACTTTGACTTGTATGTTCCGTTGTTCGTTTCAGTAATCCAATAACCATTTTCTTTCCTAATTGATTTTGCTTCCGTGTTGAATACCGGCTGAATATTGAATGCACGCTGGTAATCCTCGAGGTAATTCACGACCTGTTCCCGAGCTGGATATCGCGGTATTCTGCTGTCGAACTTTTTGAATGGCAAATTGGAAACTCGCTTATTGGTATGGAGGTGCAACCGGTCATAGTGGTTTCTCCAGGGAGTAGCGATTTGCGATTGCCTTTCGATGAGGGTGTATTCGAGGCCTTGCTTCTGTAATGATGCAGATACAGACAATCCTGAAATACTTCCACCAATCACAAGTGTTTTTACTTCGTGCATATAGAGGATCTTTAGGTTAAGAGAGTTAAGGAAGAACCCCCGCGTGCTATTAAATCAAGAGATCAGTTCACTGCCCCGCGAAGAAATCGACAATTATGCACTGAACTCGGCCATTTTTTTAGCGATGTGAGTCATAACTTCATCTAATTCTTTCTCAGGGCTAAAATCCAGGAACTTTAGGTCTTGTTGTACGATGGCAGTATGTCCGGGAGGAAGGTAAAAAACATCGCCCTCATTGAGTGTTTCTTCCGTCCCATCATCGTATTTCACTAATAGGCTTCCACCAACAACATACCCCCAATGCGGGCAATGGCAGCTATTATTTTTTAATCCCTGCAGCATGGGGGAAAAATCCGTTCCGGCAGGAATTTCATTAAACGCAACAGTCATACCTCCAAGGCCCGGAAGTCCTCTCATGGTTGTACCTGGAGCTTCCATGGTGACCGGGATGTCTTCCTTTCTAATTTTCATATGCGCGAGTTTTTATGGTGAGTAAATAAGAGAAGTGCCTGGCTTGACGCCTCGTTCCGTTTCGAGGGTTAAGATGCTGTACTTAGTGTTGTCAGTGGAAAGTTCTGTGTACCTAAATATACGAGAGTAAATTCATCTTGCTATCCCTTGCGGCGACTGCGGGATATGAA
>CBFGXV010000744.1:0-1840 GCA_965652755.1 uncultured Chryseosolibacter sp.
GGAAGAGATCTGGAATGCGTCAGTGTATACGAACGAGGTGCTGACGGAAGGGTAGAAGAAACTCTGCTTGCTTTTCGGCAGTGTTGAAGACCAGTCATTCCTGCCTGTGAGGTTCAGAAAGAGGAAGTCCTTATATCCGAGCGAAATGTCGCCAAACGCGCCGAGTAATCTTCTGCGATAATACGTACCGCCAAACGGAGTTACGTCGTTGAAGTTGTCGATGTCGTCGATATCAAAGGCGACGGAGTTGACCGCTTTCACCTGCTGGTTCTCTCCCGTCCGCTGATTCACATTGAAACCCAGGATCGTCTTTAAGGTAATATCCTCGGACAGATTATGATCCGCGGTGAAAAGAAGGTTGGATTCGATCTCCTGGTAGTAAATGTCATCGGTTATAAGCTGCCCGATCCCGGCGGCGCCAACGGAACCCCTACGCGTAATTTCCTTTCGCCTGTCGTTGTAGGTATTGATCCCGATCTTGTAGTTTACACTTAGCCAGTCGTTGAAGTCATATCCGGCGCTGACGTTTGCGGCAATGCGGTTCACTTCACTGCGCAAACCATTGTAACGCGCCGAGTAATAGGGGTTGTCCGCCGCAGCGCCGAGGAAGAATACGTTTTCGCGTGTAACGGGATCCTCATACGGCTGACCTGTGATGTCCCAGTTGCGGCCGGGGAAAAGTATCCTTGAAAGCGCCGAGGCGCTCACCTGGTTTGCGGAGCCATATCCACTCAAGGGCCCTTTCTGCAGCGAATTCACAAACGACATGTTCCCTCCGATGCTGAAACCGTTTTCGAGCTCGGTGTTTCCACCTACACTTATGTTCGTTCTTCCATATTCAGAGAAGGGCATGTATCCATCCTGTTGCATCCTGGAGGCTACTGCCGTGAACACGGAGCGCTCGTTCCCGCCGCGTATAGTGATGGAGTTGTCAAATACTTTTCCGTTGCGGAAGAAATCTTTTGCGTTGTCCGGATACGCGCGGTAGGCGACCATGTCAGGATGATCGGGAAATACTGCAGCATAGGCGCTCCAGTACGGGATTGAATCTACCTCACTTCCGTTCTCCGTGATGGTACCATCTGCGTTATAATTCACACCGGGACCGGGCCGGTCAAACGCAGGTCCCCAGCTTCCGTTTGCTTCCCCATAATCTCCTTTCGAACCAGTGCCATATTTGTTTTGATAATCCGGAAGATTGGCGATCTGTTCAATAGCAAAACCGGACGAGTACGTTATCTCAAGACCCTTCCTTGACGCGCGACTGCTCCCTGCTTTTGTCGTGACGACAACCACACCGTTGGCAGCCCTGACCCCATACAACGCAGCCGCAGCTCCGCCGGGAAGAATGTTAATAGATTCGATATTGTTCGGATCAAGATCGCCGATGCGTCCGCTGTAGGCAGCGCCATCGGTCAGCTCATTCGAGGAGTTGTAATACGTGTTGTCGAATGGGATCCCATCAACCACAAACAGAGGTTGGTTGTTTCCGAAGAAAGATTTATTTCCCCTGATTGTAATGCGCGTTGCGCTGCCCGGCGCACCGCTCGTGCTGAGAATGTTCACTCCGGGCACTTTTCCCTGGAGGCTGCGCAGCGCATCGGGTTCAGACTTAAGCGCGACCTGATCTCCACTGACATTGGCGACGGAATATCCGAGCGCCCTGGTCTGCCTTTCAATTCCCGCGGCAGTGACAACAACTTCGCCAAGTTGCTGAACGTCCTGCGCCATCTGCACGTCTACAATCGTCCTCTCCCCCACTTCAACTTCAATGGAAGCCAGTCCGATAAATGAAAATATCAACGTCGACTGGGGCGGAACCGAAAGATTATACGCTCCG
>CBFGXV010000745.1:0-1831 GCA_965652755.1 uncultured Chryseosolibacter sp.
AGTCCTTCAGATTATGAAACAGATCCCCGGATCACAGGACGCGGAAAACAGTAATCAGTTTACTGTAAATAGGCGTTCACGGTTTCAGGAGTTATTTCAATCAGACCGGTATTCACAGAATGCGGCAGTCCATGTACGCCGGTTGACAGATATTGCGGTGGAAAGGCGGTAATATTGTGGGCCATATTGAAAGCGAATTCCGCGCCATACCAAATGAACGTTTCTCTTTTTTGATCGACGAGGAATTGAAGAACGCCTTCCTTTAACAGGTTTAATAACACTGCCGACGCATCGACGTTCGTGCCGTAGACTTTCCCAACGACATCCATTTCCTTCAAACCGAGTCCGATGCCGGGGCCGGTCTCGGAAGTAAACCCGCATACCGCTACAAGGTCGGTATACGAATTGATGAGGTTGGTAGTGATGCGGGCAGTTTCCTCTATTGTGTTATGGGTTTCGTATTCTCCGATGTACTCGAGGTTTGGATACTTTTTCAGTGCATCTTCCAGGCCGTCAAAGCCGGCCTGCTGATTGGCGAGATTTAAAATGCCGACAGCTGCGACTTTCCCTTTTTTACCGTTTGCCAGCCTTCCTACCGCTTCACCCTGTTTGAAACCCATTTGATACCAGTCGCTTCCCAAAAAGCAATGGCGATTGCTTTCGACTTCAGAGTCATACACAACGGTAGGGATGCCCGCGGCTACCGCCTTGTTGATCGCAGCCGCAATGCCCTGGTCCGTTCCGTTGATCAGCAACCCTGCGGGCCTCGAAGGAATTACTTCCTCGATCGCCTTTATCTGCGCCGGAATATTCCAGTCACTTGGACCAACAACGCTCACTTTCACTCCACGATATTTTCCCCACGCACGAAAGGCCACCTGGTCTCGTGTAGCGTAGATGGGAAGCGTGGTCGCGGTAGTGACCATGATGTATTCCTCATTGGGGTCTACCGGCGTCATCGCAAACAGGGAGTCGTTCGTTACCGTACGCGTTGACACAAAATTCGGGCGGGGTGGGCCCTCACATGCGATGCAGAATAAGAACAGTAAGAGGGGAGGTGTTGTGTATTTTTTCATAGATTATGCGATTGTTTTTAGCTGTTGGCTTTTGGCCGTTGGCTTTTAGCCAGAGTCGTGTTCAAAATCGTGGCTTTGTCACTGCCGGCATCATGCTTTGTTATTTATCCAATCCTTAAGAGTAATCGTCCGGTTTGTATCGGGCTGAAGTAAACATTCCGTGAGTAATCCTACTTTCAAACATGCACGAATCTTCCAAAAGCTAATAGCCAAAAGCTAATAGCCAATCAGTCCCGTTTCCGTTGCACGGCCAGATCCATCCAAATGGCCCCAATCAGAATAATGCCAATAATGATTTCCTGCCAGTAGCCGGATACGCGGCTGAGGATCATAATATTGGAGATCATCCCTATAAGGATAGTTCCGAGCAGCGCTCCGATAATTTTTCCCTGTCCGCCTTTCAGGCTTGCGCCTCCCAGGATCACAGCAGTGATCACGCGGAGTTCCACGCCACTTCCGATGGACGAGATGGCTGCGCCCAGCCGTGAGGTTAGCAGTATACCCGCCAGTCCTGCGAGCCCTGCGGATAGTATAAAACCGAACAACTTAACTTTTTTTACGTCGATGCCGGAAAGTTCTGCTGCGATCTCGTTTCCGCCGATGTAGTAGTATCGCCTGAAGAAAACGGTATAGGTAGTAAGGTAATGAAAGATGATGACGATGATGATCATCCACCAAACCGGCGATTGAATGCTCAGCATCTTGCTCTGCCCGATATAGATGAACTCGTATGGGAGGTTTTGGATCCCCGCTCC
>CBFGXV010000746.1:0-1796 GCA_965652755.1 uncultured Chryseosolibacter sp.
CGGCAGCCTTCGCTCAGTGAGCTCAAGCCTTCACGAAGTTCAGGTATCGTATCCTGTTTTTTCGCGTGAACTTTATCAAAACAAAACGCAAGCTATTATGAAATTACTACGTCATTTCCGGATCCTTTCAAGGCATCTTTTATGCCTGGTGGCTTTCCTTTTCATGGGTTTCACAACGGACAACCACAATCCCGACAATCCATCTGTGCCGCCGGCAAAGGCTCAGACGATCATGATCGCGCTCTTGCTGGATACGAGTAATAGTATGGATGGTCTGATCGATCAGGCAAAATCGCAGTTGTGGAAAATTGTAAATGAAGTTGCCGTTGCTGAAGGCCCGGATGGCAAGAAGCCCAATATCAAGATTGCGTTGTATGAATATGGCAATGACAGGCTTCCCGCTGCCGAAGGCTATATCCGCCAGGTAAGTGGTTTATCCGAAGACCTTGATGTTATTTCGGAGAAACTGTTTTCATTAAGCACCAATGGCGGCAATGAATTTTGCGGACAGGTCATCAATACGTCCTTGAATCAGTTGGCGTGGTCGGCCTCCAATGCCGATCTGAAAATGATCTTCATTGCAGGCAATGAGGAATTCACACAGGGAAATGTATCGTACGAGCTAGCCTGTCATGGGGCAAAGGAAAAGGGGGTTGTTGTGAATACTATTTACTGCGGCGATTTTAATAGCGGCATCACTTTGGGCTGGAAGCGCGGCGCGGACTTAACAGGCGGGACATTCATGAGCATCGAACAAAACAGTCAGACCGTCTACGTGCCCACACCATACGATGATCAGATCGCTGCGTTGAACGATAAGCTTAACGCGACTTATGTGTACTATGGACCATTAGGTGAGTTCAGAAAGACACAGCAAATTGTGCAGGACAACAATGCACGGAGTTATGGATTGGCCAACATGGCCGAGCGCAGCTTTTGCAAGAGTTCACATGCCTATAAGAACTCCAGTTGGGATCTGGTGGATGCCGCAAAAGAGAATGAAAAAGTGATTGCCGAGACCAAATCGGAAGACCTTCCCGAAGAAATGCGCACCATGAGCATAGCGCAGCGCAAGGCATACATCGGTCGGAAAGCAGAGGAGCGCGCAAAGATCCAGGCCGAGATACAATCCCTGAATGACAAGCGGCTGGAATTCATCGCTAACAATACACCGCAAAGTGAAAAAGACAAAATGTTAGATGCGTCGATGATGAAGGCCATCAAGGAACAGGGTACAGCGAAGAATTTGAAGTGGAAGAAAGGGTGTTAGGTTGGAGGTAAAAGCATTAGGGAGGGGTCGGTCTCTACCCCTCTCCGCTTCTCTCTGGATAGCCGCAGATGGCGATCTCTTGTAAGGATCGATTGGTCTACACGACGGGTGGCTATGATTTTTTCACTGCCGGTTACTGAATCAATTGTTGATGAATAACTGGCTGCATCAGGCCGGAATCTTTGACGTACAGATTACCACAAACTGCTTCTATTCGCCGATGGACATTCCCAGAACTTTAGGGTGAAGACCTAAATGGCGCTAAAAGATCAACGAGTTAAGCGGCCAGACCCAAAACAACCGTTAGGAATTTTTAGCCCGCGTTTTGTTGAAACAGGAGAAAAATATAGATTTGCAGCCCGCAAATGTCCCTGATGAAGGGAACTGTCGGTAAACAGAGGAGTGGTAGAGCGGTTTATTGCACCGGTCTTGAAAACCGGAGACCCTTTACGGGGTCCGGGGGTTCGAATCCCTCCTCCTCTGCTGAGTATCAATCAAAGAAATAGAAAACCTCGAATTCGTAATG
>CBFGXV010000747.1:0-1784 GCA_965652755.1 uncultured Chryseosolibacter sp.
TTTTGAAACTGACGAACCATGATTACATGGAGCATGGAATGGGCGATATCATTACCGAATACGGCTCGGCATACCAGGTAAATATCAAGGTATTCAACGACCTGCAGCACACCATTACCGGATGGCCCGGAGGTAAACCGAATGCGGACGATTCTCATCGCCCTGAACGCGCAAAACCTTTTCCGAAAAAGGCGATTATTTTTTCACCTCACCCCGACGACGATGTGATCTCTATGGGAGGAACATTTATCCGTCTTGTTGACCAGGGTCATGAAGTGCACGTTGCTTATCAGACCTCGGGAAACATTGCCGTCTTTGACGACGATGCGATCCGATTTGCGGACTTCGTCCGCGATTTCAACGAACAATTCGGATTGAGCAAGACGGATGGTGAGAAGTTCTACAAGACAGTTGTTCAGTCGTTGAAGAGCAAAGGACCGGGCGAGGTCGACAGCAAGGATGTGCTCACGATCAAAGGATTGATCCGCCGCGGTGAGGCGAAAGCGGGTGGCCGGTACGTTGGCATCCCCGATGAACACATGCATTTTCTCGACATGCCTTTCTATGAAACGGGCGCAGTAAAGAAAAAACCGTTGAGCGAGGAAGATATCAAACTCATCGTTGACCTTCTGGTCAAGGTAAAACCGCACCAGATCTACGCAGCGGGCGATTTGTCAGATCCGCACGGAACTCACCGCGTATGTCTTGCGGCGATCTTTGCGGCGGTCGACCGTCTAAAGAACGAATCATGGATGAAGGACTGCTGGGTATGGCTATATCGGGGTGCCTGGCAGGAGTGGGACATCGACCAGATTGAAATGGCCGTACCGCTCAGTCCGGATGAACTCATGCGCAAGCGCCGTGCAATCTTTAAACACCAGTCGCAGAAAGACAGTGCGATGTTCCCCGGAAGCGATAAGCGCGAGTTCTGGATGCGCGCCGAAGACCGCAACCACGCTACGGCAGATGCCTATAACAAGCTAGGCCTCGCTGAATACGAAGCGATGGAGGCTTTTGTGCGTTACAAATTCTAATACGTCTGACGGCAAGATCAGGCGCTGCGGCATTTTCAATTGCAGTGCCTGTTGTATTCGGCTTCGGTGATTTCCTTTTTTTTCAGTGTTTCTTTGAAGTGCCCACAGGCTTTCTCTTTTTCGTTGTTAGCATCGTAGGCTTCACCGAGATATTTGTCAATTTCTTCCACGAATGTCGACATCTGAGCGGCCCGCGACAGGTACCTGATGGCCTCTCCGGGGTTTCCTTTCTGCAGGTAGTAAATGCCTTTGTTCCTGTAAGCCCAGGCATTGTAGGGATCGTCCACGATACTGGCATCAATATCTTCAAGGGCCTCTTCGGGCTGACCCATCAGCAGGCGGATATACCCGCGGTTGTTGAGAAAATATGGGTCGCGGGGACGAAGTTTCAATGCATCCTCGACGTGCTTCATCGCCGTCTCAAAATTTCCTTCCCGCGCCTCAACCATCGCAAGGGCGTTGTGGCCATTTGGTTCCTCCGGATTAACCTGAATAGCCTTTTGTAATAATATGCGGGCAGAGTCCATATTATTCTGATAATAATGAACTGTTCCCAAGTTGATAACGATTTCAGCGTTATCGGCATCGCGCCGCAAAGCGTGCCGGAACGAAGCCAGCGCGTTTGGATAATCGCCCAATTGCGTATAGATCAAACCGCGGGAGAAGTGCAGGATAGTGGTGTCCGGAGCTTTTTCCTCAAAGCATAACTGTGCCACGCATCGCCGGGTTTCCGTGATGATGGTGGTGAAC
>CBFGXV010000748.1:0-1780 GCA_965652755.1 uncultured Chryseosolibacter sp.
AGTGACGACAGGAAAGCGAATGACAAGAACGAGAATAAGAGTTCAGATGAAAATAATTAACTTTCCTTAACAGACTTTTAAAGCTTTAGCGCCGGACACAATAACTCCCTTGTTTTGGAAACAGTATTATCCATTTCAAATCTAACCAAACATTTTGGCCGTATAAGGGCTGTCAACAACCTTAACCTGCAGGTTCAGCAGGGACAGGTGTTCGGGATGCTTGGACCTAATGGTAGTGGCAAAACCACGACACTGGGTATGCTCATGGGTGTTGTGAATCCAACCGCGGGGGAGTATACCTGGTTCGGTAATCCTCCAACACACCATGTTAGGAAGAGAATCGGCGCCGTTCTTGAACACCCGATATTTTACCCGTATCTCACCGGACAGAAAAATCTTGAGCTCAATGCAATGGTGAAACAGTGTTCGCCTGCAAACATTCCGCGAGTTCTCGAACTTGTGGAGCTCACCGCGAGAAAGGATGACAAATACAGGACGTACTCCCTGGGCATGAAACAACGCCTTGCGATTGCTTCGGCGTTGTTAAATGACCCGACTGTACTTATCCTTGATGAGCCCACCAATGGCCTTGATCCGATGGGCATCGCGGAAATACGCGAACTTATCAGGAGGATCGCCGCCAACGGCAAGACTATCATCCTCGCAAGTCATTTACTCGATGAAGTGCAAAAGGTTTGCACGCACTTTTGCGTTCTGCGAAGAGGAGATCTCATTCATGCCGGGCCGGTGGATAGCGTTGGCGGGAACTCTGAAACGGTAGAGGTATTTGCCGACGCGCAAAACCTTTACGAGCTGCTCAGCGAATTTCGGGGCGCAACATCCGTGGTCCGTGAGAACGGCACGTTCCAGGTCGCCATGCAGAGCGGGTTCACGAGCAGGGACCTCAATAACTTCCTTTTTGAAAAAGGAGTGGTTGCCTCGCACCTGCTTACTCAAAAGAAAAGCCTGGAAAAACAATTTCTCGAGATCCTTGCAGGCTCGTGATCCTAAACCATACCCTCACCAGTAATAAGACGCCAATGCTTCACCTGCTGAAAATCGATCTTAAAAAGATGACCAACTACCGCACCTTCTGGGTGATAGCTGGGCTCTACTTTCTTGTCCTTGGGTTTGGCTCGGCCAGTGGCATGGAGGTGCTTAAATGGCTGGAAAGAACGTTTGAAGATTTCGGAGGGAATATAAATATCAACCGCATCCCCCTATACCATTTTCCCGACGTATGGCTGAATCTCATCTGGTGTGCAGGCCTGCTGAAAATCGTGCTTGCAGTGATGGTAGTGATCTCGGTTACGAATGAATACACATACCGGACGTTGCGACAAAACATCATAGACGGCCTCAGCAGGTCTCAGTTCCTGCTGACAAAAATGCTGACGAATGTGCTTCTCAGCCTTGCGAGTGTTTTATTAATCGGAATCATTGCCCTGATAACAGGCTTGATCTATAGCCCGGTGGTCGAGTTAAACACGGTGCTCACTGACATTGAATTTCTTCCGGTCTACTTCCTCGAGCTATTTATGTTTCTCTCCTACGCCCTGATGCTCGGAATTCTGGTGCAGCGCGCGGGACTCACGATCATCCTGCTATTGCTTTCACATGCAATTGAAGCGATCATTATTGCGAATCTTGTGGAAGACTATACACCAGCTTTCGTTGATTTCTTCCCGATGCGCTCTCTATGGAATGTGATCGAATGGCCCTTTCCCCGTTACGCGTTCCAGGAAATAAGAGATTATGTGGAATTTAAATCCGTAGCCAT
>CBFGXV010000749.1:0-1764 GCA_965652755.1 uncultured Chryseosolibacter sp.
AATTCGCGGATGGCCGGATTGGAAATGTTTATCTTTTGATGAGGCTTCAACACCCCCTGGCGAAAAATGATCGTGTTGTAAAAGGCACCAAAGGTCTCATTGAACGTGAGTTCGGGAACCGTGTGTAAAATGTCAGCGATTATTTTGCTTCGCCGTCCGATATTGCGATTTGTCTCTTCGCGGTAAGCCTTAAATCTCGAATCTCCAAAAATTCTCGGTATGGCTATCTGCGGTAGTTTTGTAGAGCAGACCTCTATCATTTTGGCGTTGTCGAGCGCCTGGCAGAAGCGGTTGAAATCTTCGTCTTTGTCGCGGTTGTAATATTCCGTCCAGCCACACCGTGCCCCGGGCCATGGTAATTCCTTCGAAATACCTTTCATGGAAATTCCGGGTACTTCCCCTATGATTTCCGCCAGTGAGTACGCACGAGCGCCGTTGTATGTGATGTTGAGATAGATCTCATCTGCAACGAGGAACAGGTTGAACTCCCTGGCAATCTCCACGATGCGCTTCAACGTCTCGAGGGGATAGACCATTCCGGTAGGGTTGTCGGGATTAATGATGAGGATCCCGACAATGTTAGGGTTATATTTTACTTTGTTATAAAGATCATCCAGGTCAGGATACCAATGGTTGTCGGGATCAAGTCGGTAGGTAAGTGGCTCGTGGTTCGCATGCGCAGCCTCGGCACTGGAGTGCGTGGAGTACGCCGGCGAAGGCCCGATAACCCGCGACGTGTTTGTAATGTACTGGTAGACTTTCGCGATGGCATCGCCAAGCCCGTTAAAAAAACAGATGTCGTCCGCGGAGATCTGCACTCCACCCATGGAGTTCGTCTGGCGCGCGAGGAATTCACGCGTTTCCAACATCCCTTTGGAGGGGCAGTAACTATAGACTTCGTCGTTTTGCACGAGGTCCGCAACGATGTCTTTGATCCATGAAGGAAGCTTGTGGTGCTTTTGGATGGGATCCCCGATATTCTCCCAGGAAATATCCAGTCCAAGTTTTTTCAACTGTTCCGCCTTTTTTACGATCTCACGAATTTCGTAACTGAGTTCCTTCGCCCCCTCGCTTAATAATTTCTGTCGCATGTGTCCATTTTCAACCAGCGATGTTGAGACTTTTTTCGGTTTTCTGCAAAGGTTGTTTGAATTCTTTCTCGCGGCGCCCCCCCCCCGCCAGAATTCTTTTAAGCTGTCCCGCTTCCGACGCGGAAAAGGTTTATATTAGAAATTATAAACTTCCAGACATGAAAAAATACATTTTGTTACTCAGTTTGATGGTCCTGGTTTTGTCAGGGCCCGTAAAAGCGCAAACGGAGATCGGCCTGCAGCTATACAGCCTTCGGAACGAATTCAAAACCGAAGTGCCAGGTACGCTTGACCTGGTAGAGCAGTGGGGAATCCGCGAGGTCGAGGGCGGCGGCACCTACGGCCTTCCTATGGACGAATTCAAAAATCTGCTCAAAGAAAATAAACTCAAGATGGTGAGCGTTGGAGCTGATTATAATCAGCTGAAAGAAAATCCCCAGTCGGCAATCGACAATGCAAAAGCCTTCGGAGCAAAATATGTCGTGTGCTTTTGGATTCCGCATCAGAATGACAACGTGTTCACGATAGATCACATGAAGGATGCCGTGAATGTTTTTAACACCGCGGGAAAACTTATGGCCGAGAATGGGCTTACACTGTGTTATCACCCGCATGGATATGAGTTCAGACCTTATGCCGGCGGAACTTTGTTTGATTACCTGGTGAAAGAGAC
>CBFGXV010000750.1:0-1736 GCA_965652755.1 uncultured Chryseosolibacter sp.
AGGCACTTTGACTGTGATATCCTGCATCTCTCCAGATTGTTCGATGGTGCCGGCGTTCTTGCCTTCCAACTGATCTTTGATCTGGGCGATCACATCGTCAATGGACAGACTGAGCAATCCGGCCCTGTACTTGTCAACGTCGACCTGTATCTGGGGTACGCCTTCCTCCAGGTCGGACACGGGGTCGTAAACATCGCGATTCGCGCCCATGGCCAGCATGATCGAATCCGACAGGGGCCTGAGCGTTTCAAAATCGGCGCCGCTTACTTCGACAACCAACGGCATCTGTTCGTCGCCAACTACGGCATACAGCGCACTTTCGTCATTTGAAAATGTGGCTTCGACACCTGGCAGCCCTTCAAAGTATGCGGATAGCCTCGACGTTATAGACGCAATTTCCGGTTTAATGTCCTCTCTGAATATAAGCTTGAGACTTGCCTTGTTTTCCTGATAGACGTTTTCATTCGTGATGCCTGACTGGCTCCGCTGCGGCCCGACATGTGAATAGATCTTGTCAAGTTGTCCATCGAAGAGCTCAAGGAGCTGGCCTTCAATCTGGTTGGCGGTAGCGGAGGTCCTTGACAGCGGCGTGCCATTACTCAGCGTGATGTCAACAGAAATTGCCCGGGTGCCCGATTGCGGCATGTATTCGCTGCCAATGACCGGGATGAGGAGATATGCACCCAGCACCAGAACAAACGACGCCACGATAAATGCGGGTTTATGTTGCAAAGCGCTCTTTAGTAATGACCGGTAGGGACCTGGTTCGACGGGCTTTTCAATGCGCTGCACTTTACTCTTTCGGAAGAACTGTGTAAACAGCATGGGAATAACGAGTATTGCCACAACCAGTGATGCGATCTGCGAAAATGCGACTGTCCACGCCTGATCTTTGAATAGCTCGCCGGACGGACCTTGCAAATAAACGATTGGCAGGAATACAACAATGGTAGCCAGCGTTGATGCTGTTATGGCACCGCTTACCTCGCTTGTTCCCTCGATAGCAGCGTCAACAACGCTCAATCCTTCTTCGCGTTTTCTGAAGATATTTTCCACGACTACGATGGCGATGTCCACGAGCATTCCCGCGCTCAACGCCAACCCTCCGAGTGTCATTACATTTAAAGTCAATCCATTGAAGTACATCAGGTTGAAGGTCGCAATGATGGAGATCGGAATAACAACACTAATAATGAGCGTCGTGCCTATTCTGCGGAGGAATAGAAATAGAACGATCATCGCAAAAAGCGCCCCGTAAAAACCGGATTCCTTCACCTCATCGATGGCACTCTTGATAAATCTCCCCTGGTTTTGAATGATGACAAATTCGTAACCCGGTACCGTTGTCTTTAGGCGCTCGAGCGTCGCGGTGAGCTCGTTCACCGCGTTGACTGTGTTGTAGTTTGTTTCTTTGTAAATCGACATCCCCACGCTTCGTTGCTGGTTGACCCTGACGATGCTGGTGGCTTCCTTGTTCGATACTTTGATGGTGGCGACTTCGCGAAGAAGAACCGGAACCTGATCAGGCGTCGACGCCTCATTGCCTGCAGTGGTTGCAGCGTTACCCGACACGCTTGCGCTCGTTGTGCTGACTGCCGCATTTTGGCGCGTGGTGTAACCAACGACGAGATCTTTTAAATCTTCCGGATCCTCAATGATGCCCAGGCCTTTGATCACGTATTTACGGCCCAACTCTTCAATGAATCCACCGGATACGCTGCGATTGTAATTTTGAA
>CBFGXV010000751.1:0-1730 GCA_965652755.1 uncultured Chryseosolibacter sp.
ATATAAAAAATATCTTTCCCTGTATCTTAAACTAATCGACGGTGTCCCAGCCGGAATTCTGTGTCAGCTCGTAACCAAGATCCTGGTAAAGCTTCATCTGATCAAGAGGTACTGCGTTGAGGTACTGCCTCTCATAGTAGGGGTTACCTGGCTGCCAGTCTCTTCTCATGTTCGCATCATAGAGTGTATAGATGAATCCCCGGTTCTTGTTATTTGGGTCGGGGTAATAAAACTTCACTGCCTTCTCGACTCCGGCCCTCTTACCGGCAGGCAGCGCTGTGAGATCAATATAAGCTCCCAGTCCGAGCTTCGTCGGTCCGGTTTCTTCCTTCGATTTCAGGTATTCAAATTTTTTCCAGCGCCTGAAGTCATCCCGGCGGAATCCCTCGTAGATCAGCTCAACGGCTCTTTCACGGCGGATCTCCCAAATGAGCGGAGATACCGACGCATCTCTTTCCGGGTCATTGATCATTGTACCATTTGCCGAAACATTCTCACCTGATACGATCATGGGGGGTAACTTTGGAAGTACCGCACCCTGGTTATTCTTTTTGATATCACGATCACGCAGCAGGTTGATGGTCATATCGGCATCTGCCTGTGTAAACTGACCAAGTTCCGCTGAAGCCTCGGCGTAGTTCAGAAGCACTTCTCCGTAGCGGATCACTGGGGCATCAGTTACATTCGTGGAACCGTTGTACAGCAGGTCGCTTCCGTTCGCCTCATAGGGCAGGAACTTCCAGGCCGCGATGCCGGTGCTTGCGTAGCCTGTATGCGCGCCCTGTACTTTGATCGTGTCGACAAGGGTAGCGGCCATACGGGGATCGCGGTTCTGATAGAGGTTTTCGTAAAGGCGAAGCCCATTGTCAGATTCGTAATTATAGACAGGGGATTGCCTGATCGGCAGACCATCCGCGGCGAGATACGTTTCAACAACCTTCAGCGTTGTACCTGTCTGTGGCTCGTTGTTGTTATAAGACACCAGGGAATGGGTGGCCTTGGCATCGGCGTACTGGCGGAAGAAGATCACTTCTTTGTTTCCGCTCAGATCAGCGGAAGAAAACATAGCCCTGTAATCATCGGAGACCTGGTATTTACCTCCCTGGATGATCTGTTGCGCGGCCCACCTGGTTTGCTCAAGCATTGTCGTCGCAGCCGCCTGATCAACGTTGTGATATTTCATATAGGTACCAAGGTAAAGGAGGTTGCGCGACATAAATGCAAGTACCACGTCGCGGTTGATTTGAAAAGCGCCATCATTAACCCTTACGTTTTCCGCTGCATATTGAAAGTCCTCCAGGATCTTTGACGCTACAAACGCAAGCGGATCGCGCTGTTTATAACTCAACTCGATCTCCGAGGGAAGGATCTCTGTATCATACCACGGCACATCGCCGAACAGGCGTGTGAGATTAGAATACTCCATCGCCCGGAAAAATCTTCCTATTCCCCTCCAGTGATTCTTTGCCTCTTCAGAAACAGGCATCAGCTCAACACGGGCGATCATTATGTTGGCTCTTCGCACCATTGCAAACGACCACCCATTTCCCGATGTGGCAGTGTTTTGCGTCCATATAGCACTTGAGGTATACTCATCCGACCAAGGACCGAATGTAAAAAAGTCACCGTAAGCGAAGCCGCTGCCGTATCCATAAAAATAATTTGTATAGGCGCCCTGAGCGTACAACCTCATATTGCCTTCGTTCGTCCAGAAGTTGGAGTCATCGAGG
>CBFGXV010000752.1:0-1712 GCA_965652755.1 uncultured Chryseosolibacter sp.
TAAGAGTGGCGAGAAAATTTCTCTTACTAAAGTATTGATGTTGATGATTACCACCAGTGATAATACTGCAAGTCTGTGGTGTCAGCACTTAGCGGGAGGCGGTGTTGCTATAAATGCGTGGCTGGAGCGCAGTGGATTCACTTACACGCGGGTAAATTCCAGAACACCGGGACGTGAAGCTAACCGCTCAACATTTGGATGGGGGCAAACTACGCCAAAAGAAATGGCTGAGCTGTTGATCAGTATCCGTGAAGGTAAGGTAATCAGTCAACGGGCAAGCGAGCGTATCTACCGGAATTTAATTCGCATTTACTGGGATGGTGAATCTTTGTCGCAAATTCCTCCTTATATTCAAGTAGCGTCTAAGCATGGATCTGTCGATCAAACCAAAGGTGAAGTCGTATTGGTGAATGCGCCGCATGGTGACTATGCATTTTGTGTCATCACGAAAAATCAGCACGATCAGCGATGGAAGCGCGACAACGAAGGCCTTGTGCTGATACGAAATGTGTCGCAAATGTTGTGGCGATATTTTGAACCAGATTCTAAGTGGAAGCCGGCTGACGGGATAGAGGAGTGGAGATCGGGGGGGTGGGTTTTAAAATTTAGAATTTAGATTGACGATTTTAACTTGCAGAGAACGAATAAACAACCTTCGGGTCTTGGTGGAAAAATTTTAACCATGAAGGCTTAAGACACGAAGAGTGATAACAATAAAATTATGAGTAATAAAGCTCGATCCGTCATCAGGATAATCGCAGTAATCCTGGTACTCCTCGCTGTGGTCATGCAGATAGGCTGGGTCATCATTCCCTCCATAGTCGGTTACAAATTCTGGTTTGTTGTGATTGCCTTCGGACTGCTGCTGATTAGCTCGAAGTAATTGACAGGTTATAAGATTTAAAAATCGGAAAATTAATCGCGGCTGGAAAGTTTATGCACCATTCTCATAATGGACGGGTTGTTTTGTGTAAGCGCGCTTAGCTCCTCGATTGCAACCCAGGCGACATCATGGGATTCGTCAGAAACAACGATCTTTTCCTTTTTATCAGCTTCAAAAAGAAAGCGAATATCATAGTGAAGGTGATCCGGAAATCCTTTCCGGGCAGGGATCGGATGAATGTCCAGGTCGAAAATATCCCGTTGAAGAACTTTAAAGTCTTTAACACCGGTTTCTTCCTGCGCTTCCCGCAAAGCGACGTTCAATACATTTTCTTCTCCTTCCGCGTGCCCACCCGGTTGTAACCATCTATCGAGCGTGCCGTGGTGTACCAGTAAAACAAATTTACGGGACGCATCAAGAATCCAGGAAGAGCCGGTGATATGGCCCGGTAAATGAAATCGCTGAAATGCATCGGGATGTTTCAGCAACTCAAGAAACTCGGATACAAAAAGCCTTTCCTCAGAGAACGAAGTCCTGTAGTTTATTAATGAATTGACAATCCACTCCCGGTCCAATCTTTCTGTCGTTAAAATTCAGCATTACCTGGAAATCGCGGGAACGGAATAACGTCGCGGATGTTGGTCATGCCCGTAACGAAAAGCATCAGTCGCTCGAAACCTAGCCCAAATCCGCTGTGCGGTGCGGAGCCAAATCTACGGAGGTCAAGATACCACCAGAGTTCTTTCTCAGGGAGGTTTAACGCCTGTATGCGTTTCAGAAGCCTGTCATAACGTTCTTCGCGTTGAGAACCTCCAATAATTTCGCCGAT
>CBFGXV010000753.1:0-1708 GCA_965652755.1 uncultured Chryseosolibacter sp.
AATGGTGATGGAAACAAGGATCAATTCAGCGATGTATGCCTTGCCGGCCGGATAATGGGCATTCGCGATATGGGTAAGGCTTCTTTTGCAGTGTTACAGGATTCGCAGGGCAAAATCCAACTGTACATCCGACGCGATGATATCTGCGCAGGAGACGATAAAAGCCTGTACGACAAAGTATGGAAGCATCTTGTAGATATCGGCGACATCATTGGGGTGAAAGGATACGTCTTTACAACAAAGACTGGGGAGACTTCAATCCACGTCAAAGAGTTGACAATTCTTACGAAATCGCTCAAGCCCTTACCGATCGTGAAAGAAAAAGAAGGAGAAACATTTGACGCGGTTACCGATCCTGAATTTAAATACCGCCAGCGTTATGCCGACCTCCTTATCAACCCGCAGGTAAAGGACACGTTCGTAAAGCGGACTAAACTTATTAATGCGATCCGCGATTTTCTCAACGAGCAGGGAGCGCTTGAAGTGGACACCCCGGTACTGCAGAGTATCCCCGGCGGCGCAGCTGCCAGGCCTTTTATAACGCATCATAATGCCCTTGATGTGCCATTCTATTTAAGAATAGCGAATGAGTTGTATTTAAAGCGCCTTATTGTTGGCGGTTTTGACTGGGTGTATGAATTCAGTCGCAATTTCCGGAACGAGGGGATGGATCGAACGCATAACCCAGAATTCACAGTTCTGGAATTCTATACTGCGTACAAAGATTATTTGTGGATGATGGAGATCACCGAACAACTTCTTGAGCGAGCAGCAATCGCCGTAAATGGCACCACGAAGGCTACGGTCGATGGGAAAGAGATCGACTTCAAAGCACCGTATCGTCGAATAACGATGTTCGAGGCAATTCAGGAGCATACCGGTAAGGACATCAGTAGCATGAATGAGGATCAACTACGACAGCTTTGTCGGGAACTACATATTCATGTAGATAATACAATGGGAAAGGGAAAACTGATAGATGAGCTGTTCAGCGAAAAATGTGAAGATCATTTTGTTCAACCGACGTTTGTAATTGACTATCCTGTTGAGATGAGCCCTCTTACGAAAAAGCATCGGAGTAAGCCCGGGCTGGTCGAGCGATTTGAACTGATCGTGAATGGAAAGGAAATTGCGAACGCCTATTCGGAACTAAATGATCCTATCGATCAGCGCGAGCGATTTGAAGATCAGAGTAAACTAATGGAAAGAGGTGATGATGAAGCCATGTATATTGATCATGACTTTTTGCGTGCACTCGAATATGGCATGCCTCCTACGTCCGGGATTGGTTTTGGAATCGATCGCTTATGCATGCTGCTTACGAACCAGCCTTCCATACAGGATGTGTTACTGTTCCCGCAAATGCGCCCTGAGAAGGAGCCAGGAGGCGGAACTCCCGAGGTATGAGTCAAATTCGCGTCTATAGAAACAGGTCTGGCATCAGCTTCTGTTGTGGATTGACGGCATACTGCGTGAAATCTGTTACTCCACTTTCTCGTAATACATCTTCGTCTACAAAAAAGTTACCAGTGCATTCATAAGACGGTCGTTGTAAGATCAGGAACGCTGCTTCGGCCACGATTTCGGGTGTTCGGCTACGTTGAACCAGGAAGTCACCACCAAGAAGGTTTTGAACCGCCGCCGTTGCAATAGTTGTTTTCGGCCAGAGAGCATTGGCTGCAATCCGGTGCGTCCTTAATTCTTCTGC
>CBFGXV010000754.1:0-1666 GCA_965652755.1 uncultured Chryseosolibacter sp.
CCGGGCGCATATTCTCATCTTGTATACCGGAGGCACATTTGGAATGACCTATGATGCGCGTGGTGTGCTTATCCCTTTTGATTTCAGTCTGATCCTGGACCACCTTCCAACACTCAAGAACCTCGCTCTTGAACTCACGGTTATCTCCTTTGATAAGCCGATCGATTCGTCGAATATTCAGCCGGAGCATTGGCAAGCGCTTGCCTTGCTGGTATCGGAACACTACGAAACGCACGATGGGTTTGTCGTGTTGCACGGTACGGATACGATGGCGTACACTGCCTCCGCACTGAGTTTTATGCTTGATGGTCTTGCGAAGCCAGTTGTATTCACGGGTGCACAACTTCCCATCAGCGAGCCGCGATCGGATGCCAGAGAGAATCTGATCACTGCGCTCGAAGTTGCATCTGCGAAAAAGAACGGTGTTCCGCTCGTGCCGGAAGTTTGTATTTATTTTAATTACGAATTGTTGCGGGGGAACAGGTCTAAAAAAGTCGAGAGCATGCAGTTTGATGCATTTGATTCGGACAATTACCCGCCACTGGCAAAAGCAGGCGTAAAGATCGATTACAATTTTGCCGCGATACGGCCTGCGGGAAGAAAAAAACTGCAGCTGTTTTCAAAGCTTGACACGGATATTTCCATCCTTAAACTTTTTCCAGGCATATCGGAATCAAGTGTCAAAGCCATCGTCGGCATTCCGGGCCTGAAGGCATTGGTTGTCGAGACATATGGCTCAGGGAACGCGCCTACTACACCCTGGCTTTTGCGTTACCTCAAACAAGCCATTGATCAAGGAGTACTTGTTCTCAACATCTCCCAGTGTCCGGGTGGACGTGTGATGCAGGGAAGGTATGAGACCAGCAAAGAACTGCAGCGCATCGGCGTCATCGGTGGCGCGGATATGACTACAGAGGCGGCCGTGACCAAACTGATGGTGCTGCTGGGAGAATTTGGTGTTGAACGTTCCAAAGCGCTCATTGGCGAAGGGCTTTCCGGTGAGCTTACTGCCTAGTACGTATAGCCATGACGTTATAAGATAACCGCTCGCCGCCGGTCATTCGGGCGTAGGATCTGCGTCTCCTTGCGCGTCTGTGAGGTGTGTCGGAGAATGAAACACATTCGCCCGTTGTGGAAATAATTCCTGTCGATTTCTCAATTATCGTAAAAGATGGTTGATTTTTTGGCTGTTTTCACGGGCATGGTTTTTGTCTTTCTTCATGCTTTTACCCAATCCCTGAATTTATGGAGGCCACAACGACACTCGTATCACAGACGGACTTGGAAGCGCTTCTTTTTTCCATTGCACAGCATAAATCCGGGGTTTGCATCAGATATCGCACCATTGGACAGCTTTGGTATCCGAACTTTCTGAAGATCGTTGACATCCAGGGTAAAAGGACAATTCTGTTTCACGACGAGCAGCGCGACAAACTCATCCCTCTTTCCGATCCCTCCCACATTGTTCAGTTCGAACTGGACAGCAAATTCCGGCAGTTCGAGCCAAATTTCCATTACCAGGTTTCAAATGAGAATTGTTTCTTCAAAGATCAGTAACCATGCGCGATTATCGATCCCCCACAAGCACCGTTGATGTTGCCGGATTAACCTCTCTGCTTCAAGACCTCTTCTCAACACACCCGGGCATCTCAATACGCATGAGGTT
>CBFGXV010000755.1:0-1655 GCA_965652755.1 uncultured Chryseosolibacter sp.
TTCAGGTCCTTTTTCATTAACCGGGCAGCCGAATGCAATGGGTGGACGCGAAGTTGGCGGACTGGCAAACATGTTACCTGCTCACAGAAATCTCGCAAATCCGCAACACCGCCAGGAAGTACAAACTTTCTGGGGCGGGACAGTTATTTCAGATAAGCCAGGACTCACTGCCACTGAGATGTTCACTGCGTTAAATGATGGGCGATTGAAAGCTATTTGGATCATTTGCACGAATCCCCTTGTGAGTCTTCCAAATGTCAAGCTTGCCGAAGAAGGATTGAAAAAGGCAAAGTTTGTAGTGGTACAGGATATCAGTAACAAACCTGAAACACTCAACTACGCTGATGTGATTTTACCTGCCGCGGCCTGGACGGAGAAGGAAGGAACAATGACAAATAGCGAGCGACGGATCAGCTATCTCCATAAGATTGTCGATGCCCCCGGCGAAGCGCTTCCGGATACTGAAATTATTTTCCGGTTTGCTCAAATGATGGGTTACAAGGGATTCGATTACAAAGATTGCAATACGATCTATACAGAACATGCAGCTCTTACTGCAGGCACCAGAATCGACATTTCAGGCCTCACTCATGAGATCATCAGTCAAAAGAAAACGGTTCAATGGCCATTCCAGCTGGATGGAAATGCTGAAGGAACAAAACGCCTGTTTACCGATAAGAAATTCTATACTCGTTCAGGCCGCGCAATTATTCATCCGGTTCCTGATGATTCCCGTAGCGAAAAGCCCGACGGGAATTTCCCATTTATCTTAACTACCGGGCGGGTAAGGGATCAGTGGCATACCATGAGTAAGACGGGTAAGGTAAATAAACTGAAGAAACATATCGCCGACGCATATCTCGAAATTCATCCCACGGATGCACGGCGTTTAGGCATCAGCGATGATTCACTGGTTGTGGTCGCTTCCAGGAGGGGAAACGTACGGGTAAAGGCGAAAATATCCACAGCCATTAAAAAGGGTGTGGTATTTCTTCCAATGCATTGGGGTAAAATACTTGGTAATGATCTTAACAGGGCGAACAATGTGACCAGTGATTTGCTTGATCCAATATCCAAAGAGCCCGACTTTAAATTTTGTGCGGTTAGTGTTGAACGTTACAAGAAGCCTAAACAACGAATAGTAGTCATTGGTGCCGGAGCCGGTGCCTATGGTTTCGTCCGGTCTTATCGTGCAATAAACGATAACGACGAAATTGTAATCTTCAGCAAAGAAAATTTTCCGTTTTACAATCGTGTGATGTTACCGGATTACATCAGCGGTGCGCAAACCTGGGATCAGCTTGTGAAAATGAAGGAATCCGAAGAGCCTGGGTTTCATATTAAACTCCATAAGGGAGTCAGCATTGAGAAAATAGACCGCGAAAATAAATGCGTGATCGATTCGAACGGACAGACCACGTACTATGATAAGCTTATTGTTTCCACCGGCAGTCGCGCGGCTGTGCCAAGGAATGTGCCCGAATTGCCCGGCATCTTCACTATGAGAAGTCGCGTTGACGCCGATAACTTTAAAAATCATATCCCTTCAAACGCGCATGTTGTTATCGTCGGAGGTGGTTTACTGGGTCTGGAGATGGGTGGATCCCTTCGGGAAATCAATGTCAGGATTACAATCGTGCAACGCATATCAAGAT
>CBFGXV010000756.1:0-1643 GCA_965652755.1 uncultured Chryseosolibacter sp.
ACGCAGCATCAAAATTTTCCTCTATCGGAAAGTGGGACTGAGGCTAGTATCCAAACGGATAGGTTTCGGGGATCTGATGGCTGTCCGGTGTGAGATGAAGCGGATGCAGGGCCTTGCTGTTATCGATATAGATCAAGGCATCGTACCTTCGCGGAAGTAGTGTAGGCACATAGTTGCCCCTTTCGTATTCCGGGTGATACACGACGCCAATTGCCCGATGGGGCGCGTAGTCTTTGAATTGCAGACGCCATCGATCTGTGCGAAGCAGGATAAGTTTATCTTCAGCAGACTCGTGATGAAGCATGTATTCCACGCTCCCTGATATCGCCGGAGGAACGGTCATCCGTTCAATGGCGCCGCCCCATGTTCTTCCTGCGATGACCGAACCCTGGTATGATGCAAAGCCCGTGATATAGACACCTTCGTCGCGCTGATGCTTTTCCCTCACCAGTTGTCCGACATTCCACAAGCCATCATCTTTCATATCGGTGAAGCGCGCGTCTCCGATGTGTGTGTTGTGTTCCCAAACAATTGCTTTCGCTTTTTTGCCATGAAAGTTCATGATAGCTTCGAGTGTCTCCACCATGTGTGCGTCGCGCAGGTTCCATGACTTGTCCCGGAATGAAACCATTGACCGGTAATACTTCTCGGCATTGGCGATGACCTTTGCGTTCATCTCCGTGTTCAAGGAAGCTTCAGGATCGTGGTCGTAATTGCGCGACCTTTTCTGGATCGTCTTGAGAAGCCGGATCACTTCGTCAGCGCAGTCGGCTGACAATTGAAGCATGGCTTTAGCGTAGTCGTGCCCTTCCTCATAAGGTTCGAAACAGCGGATCGCTTCTACCGCGAGCATTGCCGTTTTGGGATCCTCTTTCTTCAGATAATTAACGATCACGTCCATCGATTCCCACAGACTGTAAACATCCAGGCCATAGAAACCGATTTTCCTATTAACGGGAAGTGCCTTGTTGTATTCCCGCATCCATTCCATCAGTGCAGCAATCTCCCAATTGGCCCACATCCACGTTGGCCATCTTTTAAACTCCTGCAAGACCTGGAGCGCTGTTGTGCCTGCATCGTTGTGCCCTTTTACATAACGATTGATCCTGTAACAGTCGGGCCAGTCTCCTTCTACTGCGACAAAAGAAAATTGTTGTTCTTCAATGAGTCGTTTAGTGATAGCCGCACGCCATGTATAATACTCATGCGTGCCATGTGATGCCTCTCCCAGGAGAACGTATCGAGCGCTTCCGATCTCGCGGATCAATGGATCGAGATCCTTCGCCGATGCGAGCTTGTAGTGGTCAGTTAATTCTTTATAAATCGCGGACATCATAATTGAGTTAGCCGTTTCTTCGGCCACAACTTTTCCCGAGCGCTGAAAGAACTTCCGCATCAGATAGATTTTTGAAGTCTTCGTACACCTGGCCCACAGAGAAGAAAGCGTCCGGTTGTTCAACGATGACGACTTCATCTGAAAGCATGTTGATATCTTCCAGATAATTCCTGCCGGCGACAGGCGCAGCGACCACGACTTTGGCGGCCTTGCGGCTGTTGCACAGTTTGATGGCTGGAGCGATCGTAGAGCCAGTAGCAATGCCGTCGTCGGCAACAATGACAATGCGACCCTGCATCGCGGGTAA
>CBFGXV010000757.1:0-1629 GCA_965652755.1 uncultured Chryseosolibacter sp.
ATTCCGTGATTTGGTTTGGCGGGAAGGAAGGTCATATTCGTCTGAACACCGGTATGAAGACCTACCCCGGAAATGGTAACGGACTTTTGTATGGTTTGCTGTTTTATATTAAGCATAAGTCTGGAAAGTCGGCAAATTTAAGCCCAATTATCCGGATAATCCAATCATTCCCAGGATGATTATGCAATCGATTTAGGGGTCGGATTACCTGCTTTCGACCGATGAAGATTCTCTTTTGCTTTCCAGGTGTTGAATTCTGTTTTGCAGTTCTCTCAGGCGCGTGTTGAGATCGGGTAGTTGTTTGAAGACCGCATAAGCGCGGTAAAACTCTTTTACGTCGAAGGCGGGAGCGCCAATGATCTGCTGTCCCTCCTTGGAAATGGATTTCAGTATGCCCGCCTGAGCACCAATGCTTGTTTTATTTGCGATTACGATGTGACCTGACACGCCCACCTGACCGGCGATGACGCAGTTGTCTCCGACTTTGGTTGATCCCGAGATGCCTGATTGCGCTGCCATTACCGTGTTCCTGCCGATCTCTACATTGTGTGCAACCTGGATGAGGTTGTCGAGTTTGACACCTTGCCGGATGATGGTCGAGTCGCCGGCCAGTGTTGCACAGTCGATCACTGTATTTGCGCCGATGGAGACGTGATCTTCGATGATCACATTCCCCATTTGCGGGATAGCTTTGTAACTTCCGTCTTCCTGCGGCGCAAAGCCAAAACCATCGCTGCCGATAACGGTTCCCGCATGGATCTCGCAAAAACTTCCGACCGTACTTCCCGCGTACAATTTCACATGCGGATGCAGGATCGTGTTGTCGCCAATAACTGTATCGTCGCCGATAAAGACATGGGGATAGATCTTCACATTCTTTCCGATCCGCACGTTGTTTCCGATATAGGAAAAAGCGCCGCGGTAAATGTTTTCACCGGCCACGACATTTTCCCCTACATAAGACGGTTGTTCGATCCCGGTTTTCTGAAAGCTCATCAATTTGTGATACTCCTCGAGCAGCGAAGTAAAGCTGATGTAGGCGTCATCAACAAGAATAAGATTTGAAGCCACCGGTTTTTTTGCAACAAAATCCTTGTTGACAATCACTGCAGACGCCTGCGTTGTATAGATAAATTGCTCGTATTTCGGATTCGCCAGGAATGTTATCTGACCTTTTTTTGCATCCTGAATTTTGGCAAGCATGTTCACGGTTTCGCTTCCGTTCCCCTTCACTTCTCCTCCCAACATCAGGGCTATTTGATCGATTGTAAACTCCATAGCTTTTTTTTGAAATTCATTGCTGGGGAGGATGTCCGGTGTTACGCAGGCGCACCATCATGTGTTCCTGCCACCGGCGCGCATGCTGCCCATGGCTTATTTGCCGGTCACAAAGATACATCTTTGGTCCAGCAGAGATAGTTTTTTTTAACGATTTTGCTCAGCGCTTTAATGTTTGGCAGATCGGATGCCTGGGCAATATCCAGGAGCGCGCCCGACCGCGTGAGGATGTTGATCTTTTCGCCTTCGGTGTATGCTTCGTTAGTGACCGTGCCGTGTGAATAGAGATACGAAGCGTCCACCCTGAGGATCTTGTATTTCTGCGTGATGGATTCGCGGATGTCTTCGAGC
>CBFGXV010000758.1:0-1562 GCA_965652755.1 uncultured Chryseosolibacter sp.
TGTGCGGAAGCCGGCTTTGCGCAGGAGGTAATGGCAGAACAGAAGTCCGATCTCATGAAGTTCGCCCTCAGGTAGAAAAAGGATGGCTGACTTGCTGTTTTCAGAGGGGAGGGGAAGACCGTCAATGCCCACGATGATCTTTTGGCGAATTAAATTTGAGATAAAATGTTCTTGTGCGGGGCTGATGTTGTGGGTTTGCCAGAGCACCCCGGTTTTACGGAGAAAGGGATAGACAATTTCAGTCATCGTCTGCTCAAAATTGTAGCGGAGAAAGAATCCGGAGAGTGCCGTCTCGAATTTTTCCTCGTCGAGCTGGACCATAGAAAGTACGAGTTGGTTTATATGGAGAGAATGATCACTTTGTCTGTCGCTCAGGTCGAGAACTTTTTGAGCGATCTCTTCGCCGGACATTTCGGCGATCTTAGAGATCTTGAAACCATTTGAGTTCAGAAGGGAAACGTTGATTATTTTTTTAAGGTCTTCGTCGGAATAAAAGCGGATGTTGGTATCCGTTCGTTGCGGAGTGATGAGTGAATACCTTTTCTCCCAGATGCGGATTGTATGAGCTTTGATGCCGGAGAGCTGTTCCAGTTCCTTAATTGAATATTTACCCATCATCTAACCGTTTGAGGCAGTAACAGTCGTGCAGCTGAATTGTTTACCATGTGTGCCGATAAATAATAACTTTCGGGTATGTCAGCAGATCCTTTAAAGGTAGGAAAAGATTGGTTTTCGGAAATGGGATGGCAGCCTTTTGCTTTTCAACAGGAAGCTTGGCAAGCGTGCCTCTCAGGCGCCAGCGGCCTTGTCAACGCTCCTACAGGAAGTGGGAAGACCTACTCGCTGATGGTACCGCTTGTCCTTGAGTTTCTTCAGCGTTATCCAACAGCGAAAGCGAAAAAGAATGCAGGCCTGCAAGCTATATGGATTACGCCAATACGCGCATTGTCAAAAGAGATTGAAATATCAGCAAGGCGGTTGATCGACGGACTGGACATAGCGATGACCGTTGGTGTGCGATCGGGCGACACGTCTGTAAAGGAGAGATTGCGTCAGAAAGCGAAACCGCCCCACTTGCTCATCACTACGCCGGAGAGCCTGCACCTTTTACTCGCACAAAAATCCTATTCCGAATTTTTTAAAGATCTCAGGATTGTTGTCGCGGATGAATGGCATGAACTGATGGGGTCAAAGCGAGGCGTTCAGGTGGAACTTGCCCTTTCGCGCTTAAAGGCCGTAACTGAGGGGCTAAAGGTCTGGGGTATCTCGGCGACGATCGGCAACATGGATCAGGCCCTCGAAGCATTGCTTGGAAATTATTATTCAAGGGGGGATTTCAGGGTGATTCGCGCCGATATCAGGAAGCAAGTTGAGATCATCTCGGTCTTACCGGAATCCCTGGAGCGAATGCCATGGGCGGGACACCTGGGCATTCAATTGCTAGACAAGGTTGTTGAAATCGTAAAGCGCAGCAACAGCACACTGATCTTTACCAACACGCGGTCATTCGCAGAAATATGGTATCAGCGCATGCTGGACGTGGCGCCGGAATTTTCGGGACT
>CBFGXV010000759.1:0-1559 GCA_965652755.1 uncultured Chryseosolibacter sp.
CGGTATGTTTTTTTTGAATAATACGTATGTAAAAATAGACTTATTTTATATACAAATATATAAATGTCTTGTTTACATACAACAAAGATCTGAATTGATTTTAGGCGTGACGGTATCTTTGTATATGAAATGGAATGTCCGGAAAAAGCGATGTGACCGTACCCTGGGCAAACGAATCGACCCATTTCTCCTATGTTTGTAAGGCCAATCTACGCCTGAAGAATCACAAACCGGCTCTTTAACGATCAGAAATGTTGTGCAGCAAAGAATGATTTACGTCTGCTCAGCAACGCCGTGTGCAGCTTACGCGATTCGCGGGCGATTTCAGTGTTCCCCTACAACATACCCAAATTATGTAAACTTAATCACGTATTTTTGTATACAATTATGGCCACTAATGCGGGGAGATGCATGGCACTGCTTCATTCAAACACAAGAAGTTCGCAGGAACAGGTGCATTTTCCAGCCTAACTGACTGACTGATGGTCACATAATCCGAATCTGCGATACGCCGAGATTGGAACAACCCGGAGGATTCCCCTCGGAAATGAGGGGAATCCTGTTGAGGCTGTTCCGGAAGACGGCTGAAGTGCTTTCACAAACATTCGCTATTACGCGTTATAATTGTGATCAAATTTGTACTGCGGTATTTTCAACAGTTCGCCATCGCGCAAAGCGGATTGATGGGCGATGATTCCCGCGACTGTCATGTTCAGTGCCATCGTAATGTCAACAAGCGGTTTGCGGTTTTGCAGGATAGCCGTAATGAACTCATCCGTGAGGCGACCATGTGAACCACCGTGTCCGCCCGCGTCCACACCCGGAGGCAGCGGCGGGCGCGTCAGGTCAGGAAGGTTCTTCTCTTCGCCCTCATATTTGCCGTAGTATGTACCGCGCTGTCCGCGGATCCTGCCTTTTTCCCCATGGTCACCTGGGGTATCCCAACTCACTGCCATACGCGCCATTCCACCTTCGCTCGTCCGGAACAACGCTATCTCCGTTCCGAACGGATTGTTATAGGGGTTGTTGCCTTTCTGGAAAGTCTTAAGCACACTTGGGATTCCCATGCAGGATACTTCCGTGAAACTATGATCACCTACGCCACAATAATAGGCGTTCGAATGGGTGGGATAAAACTGCGGAGGCAACCCAACACGCCACCCCTTGTAGGAGTCGATCTGTTCTACTCCGTAGTGGTAATATTCTCCTTCGGCATACACCAGCTTGCCCAGTCCGCCGGCCTGGTATATCTGACGTGCTGCATAAAGATCTTCATGGAAGCACGAGGTCTCGAACATCATGTACTTCAAACCGCTCTTCTTTACGGCTTCAAAAAGCTGCTCGCCTTCTTCGACTGTTGCGAATGCTGCAGGAACCGCAGAGGCTACGTGCTTGCCGTGCTTAAGAACTTCCATACAGTGTCGCGCGTGACTGGGAGCATCTGTCGCGACAAAGACCGCTTCTATATTATCATCCTTCACAAGTTCCTCCAGGGACGGATACGTTTTTTTACATCCGGTCACACGGGCGAGCTCGGCACAACGATCGGGAAACAGGTC